>JAYVOV010000325.1:0-6415 GCA_043757735.1 Burkholderiaceae bacterium | reverse complement strand
GAAAGATGCCGTCGGCGCCCGCTTCGACACACGCGACGGCACGTTCGATCGCGGCGTCGAGCCCTTCCACCGCCAGTGCGTCGGTGCGCGCCATGATGAAGAAATCTGGGTCAGTGCGGGCGTCGGCAGCCGCCTTGATGCGATCGACCATTTCGTCTTGCGAGACGATTTCCTTGTTCGGTCGATGGCCGCAGCGCTTGGCGCCGACCTGGTCCTCGATGTGCATGGCGGCTGCCCCGAATTTGATCAACGACCTGGTGGTGCGGGCGACGTTGAACGCCGAGGCGCCAAAACCGGTATCGACATCGACCAGCAGGGGCAGGTCGCAGATGTCGGTGATCCGGCGGACATCGGTGAGCACGTCGTCGAGCCCGGAAATGCCCAGATCGGGCAGGCCGAGCGAGCCTGCTGCTACGCCGCCGCCCGACAGGTAGATGGCTTTGAAGCCAGCGCGTTTGGCCAGCAGCGCATGATTGGCGTTGATCGCGCCGGGGATCTGCAGAGGGCGCTCTTGAGCGAGCGCGGCGCGAAATTTCTGACCGGGGGTCATCGGGAATTCCTTGGTTGCGATGGCCGGGCATCGGAGAAAAAAGCATGCGTCGCGTCGCCCGGCAGCAGCGCGCCGGTGGCGTGCGCACGGCGCAGCACGCTCCACCAGTATCGATAGCTCGCGCGATCATGCAGGCGGCCCCCACGCCCGGACGGCTGCCAGGCGTCCGCCTGTCCGGCCAGCAGGATATCGGTTGCCTGCCGAATCAGTGCGGCGTCCGGGCGCAGCGCCTGGACAATGGGCTGAATCTGGCTGGGGTGAATGCTCCACATGCGCGTGAAACCGAAGTCTGCGCTCGCGCGGGTGGCGTCGCGAAGCACGGACTGCGGGTTGGCAATGTCAATGCAGACATTGTGCGACGCGACCTTGCCGGACGAGTGCGCAGCGATGGTGATGGCGGTCTTGGCGCGCCGAATGACGGGGTTGTCGAACTGACCCGGTGTCTCCAGAACGTCTGGCGGCAGTGCACCGCCGAACCCGGCAACGTAGTCGATCAGGCCGAAGGCCAGACATTCGACCCGCGGGTGCGCGGCCAGCTGCCATGCGGCATGCAAGCCGCCGTGAGTCTCGATCACCGCATGAATGGGTATCTCGCGGCGGACGCCGCACTGCTGAGCGACGTCATCGACTGCCGCAACCACCCGTTCAAGCGCTTCCAGATGTTCGATCTTGGGAACGGTGACGTAGGCCAGGCGGGCGCCGGCGGCACGGATCACGTGTTCCAGGTCGCTGTGCCAGTTGCGATGGCTGGGATCGTGGATGCGTACGCCGACCCGATCGTGGCGGTTCTCGGGCGAGGCGATCAGCCTTCCGACCATGATGGCGTGTTCGGCCTCGCGACCGGTCGGGGCGCTTTGTTCGCAGTCGGCGGTGATGTCGAATACCGGGCCAAGCTGTGCCTGCTGCGCAAGCGACTTGCGCAGCAGGGCCTCGTTGCCCGCGAAGTGATCACAGACCGGCAGCGTCACCGGTTCGGCGCCGAAGGTGCCGCCATACAGGACGCTGCTGGGATGCACGGCGCTCACCTGGGCGGGCCGCAAGTAGCGTCAGGCAAGCAGGTGCTTGACGCCGTCGCGCTCTTCGAGCAGTTCTTTCAAGGTGATGTCGATGCGCGAGCGGGAGAACTCGTCGATCTCGAGGCCTTGGACCAGGCTGTACTCGCCGTTGGCACAGGTCACCGGGTAGCCGAACATGACATCTTGCGGAATACCGTAGGAACCGTCAGACACGAGGCCCATGGTCACCCACTTGCCATTGGTGCCCAGGACCCAGTCATGCATGTGATCGATCGCGGCGTTGGCTGCCGAGGCGGCCGAAGACAGGCCACGCGCCTCGATGATGGCCGCACCACGCTTGCCGACGGTGGGCAGGAATACGTCGCGATTCCAAGCTTCGTCGTTGATGAGCGACTTGACAGGCTGGCCGTCGATGGTGGCGAAGCGATAGTCCGCATACATGGTGGGCGAGTGATTGCCCCAGACCGCCAGTTTCTCGATGCTGCTGACCGGCTTGCCACTCTTGGCGGCGAGTTGTGACAGCGCACGGTTGTGGTCGAGCCGCAGCATGGCGGTGAAGTTTTTCTTGGGCAGGCCGGGCGCCGATTTCATGGCAATGTAACCATTGGTGTTGGCCGGATTGCCGACCACCAAGATGCGACAGTCCCGGTTGGCGGCTTCGTCCAGCGCGCGCCCTTGAACTGTGAAGATGGCGCCATTGGCCTCAAGCAGGTCCTTGCGCTCCATTCCCTTGCTGCGCGGGCGGGCGCCGACCAGAATGGCGCAGTCAGCGTCGCGGAAGGCGGTTTTGGGGTCGTCGGTGACAACCACCCCGGCCAGCAGCGGGAAGGCGCAGTCCTCCAGTTCCATCACGACACCGCGCACCGCCGGCAGGGCGGCGGTGATGTCGAGCAGCTGCAAGATGACGGGCTGATCTTTGCCCAGCATGTCGCCATTGGCAATGCGAAACAGGAGGCTGTAGCCGATCTGGCCTGCTGCGCCGGTGATGGCGACGCGCTTGACGGGTTTGGTCATCTGGAAACCTTGCGGTGGTGTGCTGTTGAGACGGAACAACGCCCGGGTGGCTCAGTTCGCCCTCGCAAACGCTGCGCGTTTTCGAAAGCATATGCATTTCAGGGGTTTGTGTCAATTCGAAAAGATATCTTATATAAGACATAAGTTATTGAATTGTCGCAATCACTGTGCTTCAATCGTTCCTATGAGCGAATCTCGCCGCGAAATCGATCCGGTGCGCAGCGACGCGCCGACGTTTAGTCCCTTGTACCGTCAGATCAAGGGACTGATTACACGGGGTTTGCAGGCGGGCGACTGGAAGCCGGGCGAGGCGATCCCCAGCGAGACCGAACTGGCGGGGCGTTTCGGCGTCAGTCAGGGAACCGTCCGCAAGGCGATCGATGAACTCGCCACCGAAAATCTGCTGATACGCCGGCAAGGCCGGGGCACCTTCGTGGCAACCCATCACGAGGCGCGCGCGCAGTTCCGCTTCCTGCGTCTGCGTCGTGACGGCGGCGCCGAGCCCGGCCCGATGGGCAGCCGCATCCTGGAGTGCCGGCGCCTGCGGGCGCCGGGCGAGGTGGCGCGCCAGCTGCAGCTGCGCGCTGGCGAAACCGTGTTGTTCATCCGGCGGCTGTTGTCCTTCCAGGGTGAGCCGACCGTGCTCGACGACATCTGGCTGCCCGGGGCCTTGTTCCGCGGCATGAGCGCCGAACGTCTTGGCGCGTCGGTCGGACCTCTGTATGGTTTTTTCGAGTCCGAATTCGGCGTCCGGATGATCCGGGCGGCGGAGTCGATCCGCGCCATCGCGGCCGATGCGGACGCGCAACGCTGGCTTGCGGTGCCGCCGGGCATGCCGCTGCTCGAAGTGGAGCGTGTCAGTTTCACTTACGAAGACCGACCGGTGGAAGTGCGGCGCGGTCAGTATGTGACCAGTCATTTTCATTACTTCAACGAGCTCAGCTGAGCGATATGGACCATGGAGTCGGTGAGGCATTGGTGCGGCGCGCAAAAATGATTCAGAATACTAGGAGGCTGTTGGAGTGGAATCCTGCCCGCGCCGGTGCTCTGCGGGGCACCAGTCGAGGCGCCCGCAAAGCGGTGTGGCACGGCCACGCAAGGAGCGGGCAACGAAGGATTGCACCCTGCAGAGCACCGGCCCGAAGGGTGAGCCCCTGGACGGGACGCAGCGGGCGTTGCAAATGCTCGACGTGGCCGCCGCCGCGTCCTTGCGCCTTCGCTGCTCCCCGACCAAGGGCTCACGCGGGCAGGATTCAACTCCGACAGCCTCCCAGGGTTTTGCATTGCTTCGAGTGAACCGACTCCGACGAGGATTAGATGGCTGAGCCAGCTGGTAACCAGGGTCCGCGGACCCGTCCCAGATATACGAACATCCACGTCTCGCAGATCGTGCAATACCGGCTGCCGCTGGCTGGCGTGGTCTCGATCCTGCATAGAGTCAGCGGCGCACTGATGTTTCTTTTCGGCCTGCCATTTGTGCTGTACCTGTTCCAGCAGAGCATCACCTCCGAGCTCAGCTTCGAATCTTATCGGGCCATCGTTGGTTCGGCCCTCGGCAAACTGGTGCTGCTCGCGTTGATCTGGGCCTTTCTGCATCACCTCTGCGCCGGCATCCGCTACCTGTTTCTCGACCTGCACATGGGCACTTCCAAAGAGCAGGCCAAGACATCGGCTGGCGTGGTCATGTCGGTCAGCCTGGCGTTGACCGCAATCGTGGCGCTGAAGCTGTTCGGAGCGTTCTGAATTGACCACCAAACGAATCATCGTCGGCGCGCACTATGGCATGCGCGACTGGCTTGCTCAGCGGGTGTGCGCGGTTCTGCTGGCGCTCTACACCATCGTCCTGCTGGGCGCGCTGCTGTTCACGCCCGAACTCAATTACGGCAGTTGGTCGGGGCTCTTTGCCGCAGGCTGGATGAAAGTCCTGACGCTGCTGGCCCTGATCGCGCTGGTCTATCACGCCTGGATCGGCGTTCGCGACATCTTCATGGACTACATCAAACCAGCCGGACTGCGTCTGCTGCTGCAGGTCGTCACGATCGTGACGCTGGTCGCGTACGCCTGCTGGGCGGTAATCATTCTCTGGAGAGTCTGAGATGGCCGAAGTGCTCAACCATCTTTCCAACAACCTGCCACGCCGCAAGTTCGATGCGGTCATCATCGGTGCCGGCGGTTCGGGCATGCGTTGTTCATTGCAACTGGCCGAAGCCGGCTTGAATGTCGCCGTTCTGTCCAAGGTATTCCCGACCCGGTCGCACACAGTTGCTGCGCAGGGCGGGATCGGGGCGTCGCTGGGCAACATGAGCGAAGACAACTGGTACTGGCATATGTTCGATACCGTCAAGGGTTCGGACTACCTGGGCGACCAGGACGCAATCGAGTTCATGTGCCGCGAGGCGCCGAAAGTCGTCTACGAACTCGAACACTACGGGATGCCCTTCGATCGCAATCCTGACGGCACCATTTATCAGCGGCCGTTTGGCGGGCATACCGCCAACTTCGGTGAAAAGCCGGTTCAGCGTGCCTGCGCCGCTGCCGACCGCACCGGCCATGCGCTTTTGCACACGCTTTATCAGCGCAATGTTCGGGCCCGCACCCAGTTCTTCGTTGAATGGATGGCGCTGGACATCCTGCGCAACGCCGACGGCGACTGCCTGGGCGTGATTGCCCTCGAGATCGAGACCGGCGAGGTCATGATCCTCGAGGCCAAAACCACCGTGTTTGCCACCGGTGGCGCCGGTCGGATCTGGAACGCGTCGACCAACGCCTTCATCAATACCGGCGACGGCATGGGCATGGCGGCTCGTGCCGGCGTTCCGCTCGAAGACATGGAGTTTTGGCAGTTCCACCCCACCGGGGTGGCCGGCGCCGGTGTGCTGATCACCGAAGGCGTCCGCGGTGAAGGCGGGATCCTGCTCAACAAGCACGGTGAACGGTTCATGGAGCGTTATGCGCCCACGCTGAAAGACCTGGCACCGCGCGACTTCATTTCGCGCTCGATGGACCAGGAAATCAAGGAAGGGCGGGGCGCTGGTCCCGATGGCGACTATGTGCTGCTCAAGCTCGATCACCTCGGTGCCGAGACCATCATGAAGCGGCTGCCCTCGATCCGTGAAATCGCAATCAAGTTCGCCAACGTCGATCCCATCAAAGATCCGATCCCGGTGGTGCCCACCATTCACTATCAGATGGGCGGCATCCCGACCAATGTCCACGGGCAGGTGGTGGTTCCCAAAGACGGCAATCCCAATGCGGTGGTCAGCGGCCTGTACGCCATCGGCGAATGCGCCTGTGTTTCTGTGCACGGCGCCAACCGACTGGGCACCAATTCTCTGCTCGATCTGCTCGTCTTCGGTCGGGCCGCCGGCAACCACATCGTGGCCAGCGGCCTGAAGGCGCAGGGTCACCAGCGCCTGCCCGACAATACCGGTGACGCAACGCTGGCCCGCCTCGCCCGTCTCGAAGGTTCAAGCAGCGGCGAGAATACCCAGGAAGTGGCCAACGACATCCGGCGCTCGATGCAGGCTCACTGCGGCGTTTTCCGCACATCCGATCTTCTCGAGGAGGGTGTCAGGCAAATCCTCGAACTGGACAAGCGCAGCCGAAATGTCCACATCAAGGACAAGAGCAAGGTGTTCAACACCGCGCGTGTCGAGGCGCTGGAACTGGACAACCTGACCGAAACGGCCAAGGCCACGATCATCTCGGCCGAGGCGCGCAAGGAAAGCCGGGGAGCCCATGCTCACCGTGATTTCCCTGATCGCGACGACATTACCTGGATCAAGCACTCGCTGTGGTTCTCAGAGGGCAATCGCCTCGATTACAAGCCGGTCAA
>JAYVOV010000324.1:0-1765 GCA_043757735.1 Burkholderiaceae bacterium | reverse complement strand
TGAGGTTCGGGAACCGTTTGACCAGCGTCTGGTCCAGCGCCGGCCCGCCTGCGGCCTGGTGATAGGCGGTGATGACGGTCTGCGGCGCCCGCTCGAGCAGCCCGGGCGAGAGGATCATGAAAAAATTCACCTTCATGGAATCCCAGTCGAGCTTGCGAACACTGGTGATGCGCGCCTCGATGATCTGGCCCGCAATGTCGAACGAGACCCAATCGCCGAGGTTCAGGGCGAGCGTCTTGAGGATGCCCTGCTCCACCGAAACTTCAGGCGCGCCGGTGTCGAACCAGCGCCCCTGAAGGAGCTGGTTGTGCGCCGGCGCCTGCGCGGCATACGAGAGATTGAACTCCCGATCGAGCAGGCGCTGCGCGCGCTCATCGGGAAACCTCTCCGGTTTAACCGGCGCACCGTTGATCTTGACCAGCCGGCCGCGAATCATCGGGGAGAGTTCAGGCGCCGGGATGCCGCCGGTCTGCAGGAGACTGACAACCTCGGCCCGCTGGTCGGGCTGGATGTTGATCACGAATCGGTTGGGTGCGTCCGCCGGGCTGGCCCGCTGCCAGCTCGCCAGGAGATCGGTTCGGGTCACCGTGAGCAGCATCAGCGCCATCATGCCGATGGCCAGCGCCACTGTCTGCACCACCGCCGCGCCGCGCCGGCGCGACCACGAAGCCAGCGCCAGGCGCAGCGCCGGACTGCCCGTCAACCAGCGGCCGCGCTGGCGCAGCCAGCCCACCGCGAGCATCGCCACTGCAGCGACCAGCGCGAACACCACCGTGGCGCCGAGAAAACCGGCCAGAGAAATGAGCGCGAGTTTGGTGTCGGCCGCGAACCAGAACAACAGGCCCGCAAACGCCGCGGCCGCCAGCGCCGCCGCCAGAAAGGGCGAGGCCGAGCCGCCGTCGATCTCACGGCGCAGCACCCGCAGCGGCGGCACGCCCGCCAGGCGCAGAAAAGGCCACGCACCGAAGCCCAGCAGCAAAACGCCGCCAGCGGCGATCGCCTGCAGGGCCGGCCACACCGAGGGCGCCGGCAAAGTGAGCTGAATGAGCGGCCCGATGGCAGCGACCAGACCGAAGTGCACTGCCCAGCCGATCAGCGCACCGACCAGGCCACCGGCCAGACCGATCCACGACAACTCGAGCAGCAAGACGGCGGCCAGGTCGCGCTGGCGGATGCCGATGGCCCGCATCACCGCGCAGCCATCGAGGTGACGCTGCGCGAACCGGCGCGCCGCCAGGCCGATCGCCACCGCCGCGATCAGGGCGGTCAGGAGCGAAACCAGCGACAGGAAACGCTGCGCCCGATCCAGCGTCGAGCGCAGTTCCGGGCGGCCATTCTCGAGGGACTCCAGCCGGGCATTGCGATCGAGCCGGGTCTTGACCCAGCCCTCGAAGGCGCCGACTGCGGCGGGGTCGCCCGCGACCAGCACCCGCCAGGTGACGCGGCTGGCCGGCTGCACGAGCCGGGTCGCTTCGAGGTCTTCGAGGCGGATCATGGCACGCGGCGCAAAGTTGATGAAATTGGCGCCACGGTCGGGTTCGACAGTGATGATGCGGTCAATCGCGAACAGGGAATCGCCCAATTCGGCCTTCGCGCCGATGCTGGAGCCCAAGCCCTGCAGCAGCTGGGCATCGACCCACAGCGTGCCACGCGCCAGCGGCTGCTCGGCCGGGGCGTCAGGCCCGCCTGGCTGGCTGGCCACCCGCAACCGGCCACGCAGGGGATAACTGGCCGACACCGCCTTGATCGACGCCAGTTGTGGCCG
>JAYVOV010000323.1:0-1769 GCA_043757735.1 Burkholderiaceae bacterium | reverse complement strand
GGGCCACGGTTCAGCGCCATGCCCGTGCTTATGTCGACCAGCGCTTCGAACTCTTCGGCCGCTCTGCCACCGAAGCCTTCATGAATGAGGTGGCGACGACCCGAGCCATCGGCGCGCTCAGCCTGCGCGACATGGAGCGCATGAAGGCGGTGGTCGCCAAGATGGCGCGCCGTCTCGCGGTCAAACACGCGCGCCGCCGCCAGGTCCGCAATCGGGGGCGTCTCGACATCCGGCGCACCTTGCGGGCCAACGCCGGCCATGACTTCGTGCCCTTCGACCTCGTCTGGCGGCGCAAGCGCAAAGACCGCCCCAAGATCGTCGCGATCTGTGACGTGTCTGGGTCAGTCGCGTCTTACGTGCGTTTCCTGCTGCTGTTTTTGTACGCTCTGCAGGAGAAGGTCACCGATCTGCGGGCGTTCGCGTTTTCCAACCAGCTGGTCGACGTCGGCCGCATTCTGGAGACCATGCCCTTCGACGAGGCCATGATGCGCATCGTCGACGAGGTGGGCTCGGGCAGCACGGACTACGGCCGGGCGCTCGAAGACCTGCAAAACGAACACTGGGACATGATCGACCGGCGCACCACTATTCTGGTGCTGGGTGATGGTCGTTCAAATTACGGTGACCCGAGAATCGACATCTTCCAGGAGGCCTCGGAGCGCGCCAAGCGGGTAGTGTGGTTGTGCCCCGAGCCGCCCGCCCGCTGGGGCTCCGGCGACAGCTGCATGCTGCAGTACAAGCCCTTCTGCTCGCCGCTGACGCATTGTTCCACCGCGGCCGATCTCGAGCAGGCTGTGGACGACATTCTGATGGCGTACGACTGACCAGGTCAGGCGCGGCCAGTGCGCCCACGAGCAGCCGAGCCCTCACGAGCGGCGGCTGCCCCGGGCGGCCGTCGTTCCATGCGTCAAGCTGATTTTTCAGGTCCAGAGGTAGTCTGCCGAGACGCTCGCACCCGCATCGCGGGTGGTGTCGTCTGGCGAGACGCCAGCCAGTTCATGAGAGGTGTCTGATGCTGTGGCCGCCGGCGCGTAAAAAGACACGCCTTCATCGCGCCAGAACCCGAGCTGCAGCGCAGCGACGCGTTCGGCGGGCGCCGTGGTGTACAGATAAGCGCCGTTTTGCAGGTTGGCCAGTCTGAATACCGGCAGCGCGCCGGGAGTATCTGCGACCGCGGCTGAAAACGTGGTCCCTTCAAATCGCATATTCGGGTAATTGGCGCTGGTCGCGTCGCGCTCGGCTGCGCTGCCAGTGTAAAAATAGCCGCCATTGCTCAGGTTCGCAAAGCGGTAGACCGGCGCGCCCGATTCGATTTCCGGATACGCGAAAAAGCCGACCCCCTCCGGACGGAAGTCCGGGTAAAAAGCGGCGATCTGACCGCGTTCCGCCTGCGAGGCGGTAAAAAAATACGCACCGGTGGAAATTTTGGCGAACCGATAAACCGGTGCTGCCGCCGATTGATCGTCGTTGCGGATGATGCCGCTCGCACTGCCGATATCGATCACCGCGCCGACAGGGTCTGACAGCGTGACGAGGAATCGTTCATCCGGCTCGACCCGGCGGTCACTTGACACAAGGATGGCGAGGGTCTTGCTGGTCTCGCCGGCAGCCATTGAAAAGATGCCGGCCGGGAAATCGACTGCCTCCTGGAGGTTTTTATCGAGAAAGTCGTCCGGGCTGGCCTGAGTGGAGCTGACCCGGTAGCGCACGCTGATCGGCACGGTGCTGTCGCCGCCGCGGGTTACGCCAAATGTGAATTGAACTCCCAG
>JAYVOV010000322.1:0-1776 GCA_043757735.1 Burkholderiaceae bacterium | reverse complement strand
ACGGTGTCAGCCAGCAGATTGCGCACCCCCGTCGGCATCTGGCTGCTCATGCGGATGGTGATGCGATCGCTGGTTTTGTCATGAGAGGCCATCACGGTGCGCGGCTCGATGGTGACCGGCGCCAGCCGCTGATTGACGAGCGGATCGAGGGTCACGACATGGACGGCCGCAGCGAACACGGCATCGGCCGCGAGGGCATCACCGTAACGGGCTTCGGCGGCGAGGTTGTCGGGCGCTTCGTGCCACACGATTGGCGCACCGGGTTCAACAGCATCGGTGAGCGCCATCACAGCAGGCAGGTCTTCGACCTCCAGCACGATGGCTTCCAGCGCATCGCGCGCCTGCTCGCGGGTCTGCGCCACGACCGCTGCGATCGCTTCGCCCGAGAAACGGATGGTCTCCAGCGCCAGCGGAAAGCGCGGCGGCGATACCGCGCCCGAGCCATCGGCACGTTTGAACAAGGCCGCATGCGGCAGCGGCTTGACGCCAGCCGCCAGCAGATCAGCCCCGGTGACCACGCAAACGACGCCGGGAAGCGCGCGCGCCGCACTCGTGTCGATGGCAACGATGCGGGCGTGAGCGTAGGGCGAGCGCAGGAAAGCGAGCACCAGGGCATCGGCCGGCGCCAGGTCGTCGGTGAACTGGCCTTTGCCGATCAACAGACTGGCATCTTCGACCCGCCGCACGGCCTGACCGCTGCCGAACCGCATGACACTGCTTGCGCCTGACTCACTCATCGTCTATTTCCGCGTTACGGGTTTTTGGAGGCGTCTACCAATCAATGGTCTGGGCGATCGCATCGGCCGCCTGACGCAGTTGCGGCAGGAATTCGATCGCTTCTTCGAGGCGCAGGCGCGTGACTGGCGCCTGGACCGCCACGGCTGCCACCACCCGCTGGTCGGCATCACGCACCGGCACCGCCAGACAGCAGATGCCGGCGAGGTATTCCTCGTCATCGCAGGCGTAGCCGTTGGCGCGGATGGCTTCGAATTCGCGACCGAGCCTTGCCGGATCGGTGAACGTTTTGTGAGTATGGCGGATGAGCGGGGTGACCCGCAGAAAACGCTCGCGGCTGCGCTTGGGCAGATACGACAAGAACAGCTTGCCGCTGGCCGATGCGTACAGCGGCACCTTCGATCCAGGCCCGAAGGTCACGCGCAACGGCCACGATACCTCGACACGGTCGAGGTAGAGGACGGAGTTGTTGTTGGGGATGGTGAGATTGCAGGTTTCGCCGATCTGCTCGACCAGTTCTTCCATCACGGCGCGCCGTGCGCCGCGGGCCGGCGAGCGCACCAGGGTCTCGACCGCCAGCGCGTTCATGCGTTCGGAGCAGGCATAGCGTTTGCTGCCCGGCTCGCGCCCGACCAGGCCGGCGTGCTCGAGGGTGGTCAGGATTCGGTAGACGGTGGGCTTGGGCAGCTCCACTTCACGGCAGATCTCGGAGAGCTGCGGCGGGGTGTCGTGCCGCGCAATGGCTTCCAGGATGCGCACCGCCCGCAAGATGGCCGATCCCGCCGGGACTGCCTCCGGCAGATCTTCGAGGGCGTGCGAATGAAAGTCGGAATCGAATTCAGAGTCGTCGGTCATCATTGTCTCGTCTCCCCTTTGGGGTGGTTATTGATAATTTTTTGAACTCCTATTATGCAGAAAACGAAACCGGAAGAAACCTGTTGGGTGAACGGTAGTTTCATTTATCAAAACAAATTTGAGAATGCTTTCGATCAGTATCAGCTGGCTGATATTCCAGCAGCGAAAGGGTGAGAAAAGTCGCGA
>JAYVOV010000321.1:0-1778 GCA_043757735.1 Burkholderiaceae bacterium | reverse complement strand
CCCTGTGCGTCAGTGCTTGCGATGCATTCATCTTCGACATCGGCGTCTTCCAGATCTTGCCGTCAACGCCTGCCGTCCGCTTGCCTTTGTTCTGCGTCACCCGCTTCACGGCCAACAACTTGCCGCTGCGCGAGCGGGTCAGCAGGTGTTGCAAGGCCTGGACCTTGTTCCATCTGCCAGCCTGTGTGGCCTTGGCAATACGCGCCTGCAGTCGCGTGACCTCTTCGGTGGCCTGTGCCCAGTCGAGCTGGTCCCAGGTCGACTCGTAGGCTGGAGGCGCACCAGTGTCTTCGGATCGAGCGCTTGCTTGTCCCGCAGACAC
The DNA here is from genome assembly GCA_043757735.1 of Burkholderiaceae bacterium. Taxonomy (GTDB): domain Bacteria; phylum Pseudomonadota; class Gammaproteobacteria; order Burkholderiales; family Burkholderiaceae_E; genus Quisquiliibacterium. The sequence continues at coordinate 1,456 of JAYVOV010000321.1, read as the reverse complement.
CGTCATCTGCTTTCCTCCTGATCGCGGTTTATCAGTCTCTCTTGCCATGGAAGACCTTGCGGAAGTCTGCCCGCTTTCGCGTCGGACGATGTTGCAGCCCGTATCCGCTCGATTACAGAGCGGCATTCGCTTGCTCCGCATTCCTCTACCCGCTGAGTCCTCAGCCTTCCTTGCGGTCGACCTGCCGTTGCCGGCGACTCGTCGGGCTTACCGTGTTGCGCAACCATCACAACGCGTGGGTTAGGTCCTGCCTGTACACCGGTGGTCTTCATATCCGTGTGCGCCGTGCAAAAGGAGGCGCAGCCGACCACGTACCGTTTTGGTTCAAGCCTGTCAGCATCTTTGGCTTGTCGTGTCTAACGATGCCTGCAGCAGTTCACATCTGTTGACCATGCCACTGAGCCTGGCATCCCATCCGCCTCGACGCTGGCAGGTGACGCCGTTTCCTCGCGGACGCCGGCGCGGCCCGAAGGCCCGACACGTTGTTCCCGTGGCTTCACACGTCGCCGTTGCCGGCAACGCATGCACAGGTAGGCTACGGCCGACGGAACGGCCGGTCTCGTCACCAACCTTGTGGGCGGGCGAGACAATGATGTTTGCGACTTCACGTCGCACTTTCGCCAGGCACTCGACTTCCGGCGCGTGCATCGCGTAGCGCTTGTTCTTGTCCTTGGTTATTTGCGTACGAACCCGCTCGAACTCCACGAGGCGGGTCACCTTGGTCGTCACCGCGGTGTCGATGGTGGCTTTGAGCAGCTCCTCGACGCCGGCCTCGCCGATCGCGGCGCGGAACCGGCCGATCTGCGTTGCATCGCACGGCAGGCGTGGTACGAAGCAGTCCTGGCCGCTGAAGAACTGGAAGTACACGCCTTGCGCCCAGCGCTCGACGAGGGACTCGTTGCTCTCGTTGTAGGCGTGCTTCAGGTACAGCAGCGCGGCCATCAGGCGGATCGGCAAACGCGGCCTGCCGGCCGCGCTCGCACCAGCGCCAGCGAGCTGCGCGCTGGTGCCGAAAAGGGCGAATGCCTCGGTGAGATTCCCCGATCGGGTTTTATGCGCCAGAGCCGGCGCAAGCCCCGCTTCAATCTAATAGCCGAAAACCTGGCATTCATGCGGATCTTCGAGGTTTTGTAAGGCAGACCCTCTCCTACGACCTCAATTTCCGACCGCGACTCTGGTCCACCGAACAGGCGCGTGCCGTCGCGCAGGCCAGCATCGCGCAGTGCGATCTGTTCCTGCCGAGGCCCTGATCGACTGGTCGCACGCGCAGGGCGCCCGTCTGGTTGCAGTCAAGGCAGGCGCCGATGGGGCAGTGGTCTCTGATGGTCATGCCAGGGTGGTCATACCCGGCCATCGGGTGGCAGCGCTCGATGCGACCGGCGCCGGCGATTGTTGCGCCGGCGTGCTGGTGACCCGTCTGGTGGCGGGGGATCCGCTGGTCAGCGCCGCGCGCGCC
>JAYVOV010000320.1:0-6477 GCA_043757735.1 Burkholderiaceae bacterium | reverse complement strand
CGCTGAGTCTGCTGCCGGGATGACTGAATTCGCTGTCGACGCGGTGCGCGCCGATCTGTTGAAGGCGCTGGCTCTGCTGGGCTGACGGTTCTGGTTTTTTGATAGCAGGTCTATTTTCGGCTATACTCTTTGGCTGTCGGGGCGTAGCGCAGCCTGGTAGCGCACTTGCATGGGGTGCAAGGGGTCGAGTGTTCGAATCACTCCGTCCCGACCAATAAAATCAAAGGGTTAGCTCTCACGAGGGGCTGGCCCTTTGGCATTTCTGTAAGCATTCGGTGAACCCGTATGCCGATTTCGCAGGCGCAGGCGCGGAGGACGGCTCGGAAGTTCCTACGCAGAGGGTAGAGCCAGATGTCCTTGACGGGGACGATCTGCTCGTGGGCACCGGGCTTCTTACCGCGGCCGACAGTCTTGCCGACGTGGATCCACGTTGGCTGCCCGACATGGCTGCGTAGCCCAGGTATCTGCTGTGCGTCGCGCTGGCCAACAAGCGAAGTTCGCACTGCGCGGCATTTGGCCGCCGGCAAAGTCTGCTGGCGAGCGCGGACAGCCTCCCGAGGCAGTGGGCGGCACTGTAGTCGCCTGCCATTGGAATGGTCCTCGGCGACGTGGGGCCGCGCTGGGCGCGGTTCTGGCGATCCTCAGAGACTCCTTGGTGGCCGACCGTAGTCACCCTCTCACCGGCCAATTCCCTTGGCCCGTTGTGATCGTTGATCAGAGGTTAAACACGTTTGCACGGCGGAACGCCATGAACACCGACAGCCTCTTTTGTGCGGCTGCGTAGATCCGCGTGTATTTGGCTGTGGCGACGTGCCTTTCGTCCTGGCCGGCACCCAAGCATCAGAACGCAGGGTCGGGCGACGCAGGGATGGCTGTGCCTGGCTCCTGACGCGAGGCGTCTTGGGCATCCTGGCCGCAGCGCTGCCAGATCAGTTTTGAGGATGCGCAGTCGGGGACTGATTCACACGGTCAAGGGCACAGCCGCCAACGTCAATGACGTGGTCGAAGCCAACGCTCTGTTGCACGGCGAGGAGATCAGCGCCTTCAGTGACGTCGGGTACCAAGGCGCTCAAAAGCGCCCTGACGCATGCCCGGAATAGCGCCGGACGTAACAGTCGAGCATCCATTCCGGCCGATCAAACGGCAGTTCGGATTCAACATGGTGCGGTACCGCGGGAAAAAACACGGCGCAGATCACCGCCTTGTTCGCGCTGTACCGTCCGTCGATGGCGCGGCGCGAATTGATGACCGCACAAGGCTGAGTGCGCCCGAAATCCGCGCTTTGAGCGAGAAAGCCTGAGTGAATCAGAGGATTTGCACAGCAAACCGACTGACTCGGAGTTGAAATAAACAGCAGGCATCAGAAATTAGTCCGCACACTCAGGCAACGTCGATCATTGTCATGTTGTGCAGACCTTCCTTTGTCCGACGGTGGTCCGGCGGAGCAGAACCCCTTCCCCAACCTGATGCTGGCCATCTTGTACGCGACCCAACTCGGTGAAGCCTTGACGCGCGCCTTGACGCGCGAGCAGGCGTTCACGGCCTACACCGCAGGCGGCGCCTACGCCGAGAACCAGGAAAGCCGCAAGGGACGGCACGCGCCCGGGATGGCGGCGGACCTGGCGGTACTGTCGCAGGATGTGATGACAGTACCAGCGCGCCAGCTGTCGGCGACGACCAGCTTGCTGACATTGGTCGACGGCGAAGTGATTTTCGAGGATGCGGCGCTCGCGCGATCCAAATAGTGAATGGCGCGCTGATGGCTTCGGCGCTGAAAGGCCGATACGTTCGCTGGTTTGGCACAGTCCCCTGCTCATATCCGAAGACTCGTGTAAGTTCGCGCCATCGCCAGCGTCGAAACCAACACCATGCATGACGTCATACCGCTCATCAGCAAGTCCAATTTCCCCGCCGTCAGGCGCCGGCGTCTGACCACGCTCCAGGTCAATCTCGGATACCGCTGCAACCAGACCTGTCTGCACTGCCATGTGAACGCCGGGCCGCATCGCACCGAGGCAATGGACGCACAGACTATCGATCAGGTGCTTGAACTGGCCCGCGGGGCCGGCGTCTCCACCATCGATGTCACCGGCGGCGCGCCGGAACTCAACCCGCACTTCCGTTCGCTGGTGGTTCGCGCGCGCGCGATGGGTCTGCGGGTAATCGACCGCTGCAATCTCACCGTGCTGTTTGAGCCGAATCAGGAGACGCTCGCCGATTTCCTGGTCGAGCAGCGGGTCGAGATCACCGCGTCGCTGCCGTGTTATCTCGAAGAAAACGTCGATGCGCAGCGTGGCAAAGGGGTCTTCGACACCAGCGTGCGGGCGCTGCAGCGCCTCAATGAACTGGGTTACGGCCACGCCAACTCGGGGCTGGAACTCAATCTGGTCTTCAACCCGCAGGGCCCGGTGCTGCCGCCGCCGCAGGCTTCGCTCGAGGCCGACTATCGCAAGTTTCTGGGCGAAGGCTTCGGCATCCGGTTCAACAATCTCTTTACGCTGGCGAACATGCCGATTCAACGGTTTGGTTCGACGCTGGTCTCCAAGGGCAGCTTTGCCGGGTATCTGCAACTGCTCAAGCGTTCGCACCGCGACGAGAATCTCGAATCAATCATGTGCCGCGACCTGATCAGCATCGACTGGCAGGGCTACGTTTACGACTGCGACTTCAATCAGATGCTCGGTCTGCCGCTGCGTCGGGGCGATCGGGTGCGCTCGCACGTCAGCGACTTGATCGGCGAGAACCTTCAGGGCAACTCGGTGGTCGTGCGCGATCATTGTTATGGCTGCACGGCCGGGCAGGGCAGTTCCTGCGGTGGCGCCCTGGCAGCGGGTTGACTCGCCTTTGAACGAACAGCCGACCATGAATGTCGTTGTGCGCGAGCCGATTCCGCTCGAATCCAGCGCGCGCCAGACGGGTTTGGCCGAATCCAGTGCCCGTGATCCGGGCCGCTTCTGCCCGTCCGATTACCGCCTCGGCGCTCGGGCCTTCGCTGCTGCGCCTGCCTTCGAGACCGATTGCCTCTACGTTGCCGGCGGTCTGTATGGCAACACCGTGGCACTCGATAGCCTGCTGTCGCTGTTCGCGGCAGAATCCACTGCCAATCGGCAATTGGTTTTCAATGGCGACTTCCACTGGTTCGATATCGACGAGAGCGAGTTCCGACGCATCGAGCAGTTCACTGCACCGCATCGGCGATTGCGCGGCAACGTCGAAACCGAACTCGCTCGCAGCGTCTCGGCGGACGACACGCCGGACGACGCGGGCTGCGGCTGCGCCTACCCCGACGAGGTCGACGATGGCGTGGTCGAGCGTTCCAATCTGATCCTCGCCCGGCTTCGCACCACCGCCATCCAGACCGGGTTCGCTGCTGCGCTGGGCGGTCTGCCGATGGTGGCGAGGGCCCGAGTGGGCGGGCTCGGCGTGGCCATCACACACGGCGATGAGGAATCCCTGGCCGGCTGGCGTCTTGCCAGCGATCGGCTGAGCGCCAGCTGGCGCTCCGGGCTCGCCGATTGCCTCAGGGTGATCGATGCACAGGTGATCGCCAGCAGCCACACCTGTCTGGCGGTGGCGGACACCTTTAATGACGAGAGCGGCTGGCTCGCGGCGGTCAACAACGGCGCGGCCGGCCTGGCCAATTTTGCGGGCTCTCATGCGGGCTTGGTCACCCGGATTGCGCTCGACCACTTGAAACTGCCCGACGGGGTATCTGAGGTCTATGCGCTTTGCCGGGACGGCGTGCGCATCTCGGCTCTGGCGATAGCTTTCGATCTGCCCGCCTGGCTGTCGCGCTTCGACGCGCAGTGGCCGGCCGACAGCGAGGCCGCCTTGTCCTATCGCACACGCGCCGTTCATGGCACCAGTCTGCTGCCCGCGGCTGCCGCGCGGGGAGCGTTCGTTGCTGCCGGCGCGCAGTAGGCCGCCTCTGCGCCCGTCCGCCTTTGCGCCCAGCCGCCACTGCCCCGATCCGCCCAGGTCGTCCCTGCCCCGATCCGCCCATCCGCCGCTGGCCTGCTTGAGCAAGGCCAGTTAGAGTCCGTCAGCTGCCCGCACGGCGCCAATCAGAGCGCCGCCGGCGGCCGTCATTGTCGAGTTCAATCCAGGGGAGGCGCATGTCCAAGAAAAAATGGCTGCTGGTCGTGGTGCTGCTGTCCTGCGTCGTGGCGTTCTTTGCACTCGGCTTACATCGTTATTTCACTCTGGCAGAGGTGAAAGCGCGGCACTCGCAGCTGGCCGGACTTTTCGCCGAGAATCCGTGGCGTGTTGCGGGCGCGTTCTTTGCGGTTTATGTCGCAATCTCGGCCCTTTCGTTGCCGGGCGCTGCATTGCTCACTCTGCTGGGGGGCGCCATTTTCGGCCTGATCTGGGGCACCGTGATCGTGTCGTTCGCTTCGAGTGTGGGCGCTACTTTTTCGTTCCTGTCCAGCCGCTTCCTGTTTCGCGATTGGGTGCAAAGCAAGTTCGGCGAGCGGCTGGCCGCGATCAATCGAGGTGTCGAACGCGATGGCGCGTTCTATCTGTTCACCTTGCGGCTGGTGCCGGTGTTCCCGTTCTTCCTGGTCAACCTGCTGATGGGCCTGACGCCGATTCCCATCCGCACGTTCTACGTTGCCAGCCAGATCGGCATGTTCCTGGGCACCATCGTCTATGTGAACGTCGGCACCGAACTGGCGCGGATCGAATCGCTGCAAGGCATCCTGTCGCCGGCACTGCTCGCATCGTTCGTCGCCTTGGGTCTGCTGCCGCTGATCGCGCGCAAGGTGGTCTCGGCGATCGCACAGCGCAAGGTATATGCGCCATGGAACGCGCGCCGACCAGCCCGTTTCGACCGCAACATCGTGGTGATCGGCGCCGGCAGTGCGGGCCTTGTCACCGCCTACATAGCCGCCGCCGTCAAGGCCAGCGTCACGCTGATCGAGCGCCATCGCATGGGTGGCGACTGCCTGAACACCGGCTGTGTGCCTTCCAAGGCGCTGATCCGGTCCGCCAAGCTGCTGCATCAGGCAAAAAAATCTCAGGCTTACGGCATTCGCGAGATGCGGGCAACTTTCGATTTCGCCGAAGTGATGGAGCGGGTGCAGCGGGTCATCGGCACCATCGAACCGCACGACTCCATCGAGCGTTACACCAGCCTCGGTGTCGATTGCGTGAAAGGCAGCGCGAAGCTGCTCTCGCCCTGGGAAGTGGAGGTTACCGGGCCCGCGAGCGTGGGCGGCGTGCCTTCGCGCCGGGTGATCACCGCACGCAATATCGTCATCGCGGCGGGGGCACGCCCGCTGGTGCCGCCGATTCCGGGTCTGGACGCGATCGGCTACCTGACGTCGGACAACGTGTGGGCCATCCGTGATCTGCCGGCGCGCCTGATCGTGCTGGGCGGCGGGCCGATCGGTTGCGAACTGGCGCAATGTTTCGCGCGCTTCGGCTCCAAGGTTACGCAGGTCGAGATGGCGCCGAGGCTGCTGTTTCGCGAAGACCCGGATGTTTCGGAACTGGTGGCAGAACGGTTTGCTGGCGAAGGCATCGATGTGCGCGTCGGTCACAAGGCGCTGCGCTTCGAGCAGAACAATGGGCAGCGGGTGCTGGTGGCCGAACACCAGGGGGCCGAGGTGAGGATCGAATTCGACCAGGTGCTGCTGGCGCTCGGTCGCAGCCCCAACACCACTGGCTACGGCCTCGAAGAACTGGGCATCGCGACCACCGCGGCGCGGACGGTGGAAGTCGACGGCTTCCTGCGCACCCGTTTCCCGAATGTCTACGCCTGCGGCGACGTGGCTGGCCCCTACCAGTTCACCCACACCGCGGCGCATGCCGCCTGGTATGCCGCGGTCAACGCCTTGTTCGGTCGCTTCAAACGTTTCGCGGTCGATTGGTCGGTGGTGCCCTGGTGCACATTCACCGATCCCGAGGTGGCGCGGGTCGGCTTGAACGAAACAGAGGCGCTTGCCAAAGGCATTGCCTACGAGGTCACGCGTTACGGCATCGATGACCTGGACCGCGCAATCGCCGATGAGGCCGCCATCGGTTTCGTCAAGGTGCTGACCGTGCCCGGCAGCGACCGGGTGCTGGGGGTGACCATCGTTGGTGAACATGCCGGCGATCTGATTGCTGAATACGTGGCCGCGATGAAGAATCGCATCGGTCTGAACAAGGTGCTGGGCACCATGCACATCTACCCCACGCTGGCCGAGGCCAACAAATATGTGGCCGGCGAGTGGAAGCGCGCGCACGCGCCGCAGCGGGTATTGGCCTGGGTGAAGCGGTATCACAAGTGGCAGTTGGGATGAAAACGAGGAGAGACAACATGCATGGCATGCAGATGACTCGGCGCGGACTGCTGATGGTGAGCGCATTGGCCGGTGCAGCCGCACTGAGCGCGCCACGAAGCGGGTTCGCCCAGACGGTCGGGTTCGATCATGCCTACGTGGCATGGGACGCGCTGCTCAAGCGCTTCGTTGTCTGGAACCCTGCCGGTGT
>JAYVOV010000319.1:0-6502 GCA_043757735.1 Burkholderiaceae bacterium | reverse complement strand
AGGTCGCGATCGAAGAGCACCGGCCGCTCGCGTTGTGGGGCGACGGTCGACTGCTCAATACCTTTGGCGAGCTCTACACCGCCAACCTGGCCGAAGCGGAAGAGGATGGTCCGCTGCCGCACTTCGCCGGCCCGCCCGGCAGCGAGATCCGGGTGCTCACCCGCTTCGAGGAATTGCGCCGCTGGGTTGCCCCCCTGGGCCGCGCGCCTGGGGCGCTGGTGCTCTCGTCGCGCTATGCGTGGGTGGCGCAACTCGACGATGGCACCCGCCTGATGCTCGGGCGCGATCAGGGTGTGCCGATCGAAGAGCGCGTTGCGCGCTGGGTGAGCGCCTATCCCCGCGTCAAGGCCAGGCTCGCGGAACGCGCGCAGGTGGTCGATCTGCGCTATCCGAACGGCTTTGCGGTCCGGGCCGCAACGCCCGCCGGCGGCACCTCGGCGAATGCTGCCGGATTGAACGACTCCGCGCGTTTTCGCAACCCCGAAGGTTCGGCGCTCCTGGCCGCCTTGCGTGAATAAGGCGGCGATGAACGCTACCCGATAGCAGGCAGGAAAGTTCGGAGACGAACCCCCGAAATCGAAGAACCGAAGGCAAAGCCTCGAAGACGAACACGGCGGCAAACCGGAAAACGGCAACAGCAAGCGGGAAGGCAGGCGGAACAACAAAATGGCCAGGGATTCGAATGATCTGATCGTCGGACTCGACATCGGGACCTCGAAGATTGTCGCGATCGTCGCGCAGATGCTGCCGGACGGGCGCTATGAAATCGTCGGCCTCGGTCAGCACGACTCGAAGGGCCTCAAAAAGGGTGTGGTCGTCAATATCGAGACCACTGTCGCTTCCATTCAGCGCGCGCTCGAGGAAGCCGAGCTGATGGCCGACTGCAAGATCAAGACCGTCTACACGGGCATCGCCGGCAGTCATATCCGCAGCTTCAACTCCAGCGGCATGGTGGCGATCAAGGACAAGGAAGTCAGCGAGGCCGACATGGCTCGCGTGATCGAAACCGCCAAGGCGGTGAACATTCCGACTGATCAGCAGATCGTCCATGTGCTGCCGCAGGAGTTCATCATCGACGGCCAGGAGGACATCCGCGAGCCGATCGGCATGAGCGGGGTACGCCTGGAGGTCAAGGTGCATATCGTGACCGGCGCAGTCTCGGCGGCGCAAAACATCGTGAAATGCGTTCGACGCTGCGGTCTCGAAGTCGCCGACCTCATCCTGCAGCCGCTGGCCTCGAGCATGGCGGTGCTGAGTCAGGACGAAAAAGAGCTTGGCGTGGCGCTGGTCGATATCGGTGGCGGCACCACCGACATCGCCATCTTCACCGGCGGCGCGATCCGCCATACCGCGGTGATCCCGATCGCTGGCGACCCGATCACCAACGATATCGCGATGGCCTTGCGCACGCCGACGCCCGAGGCTGAAGAAATCAAGCTGCGCCATGGCCTGGCCAAGCAGGTTCTGGCCGATCCGGCGGAACGCATCGAGGTGCCCGGCCTGGGTGACCGCGGGCCGCGCCAGTTGTCGCGCCAGGCGCTTGCTGCAGTCATCGAGCCGCGTGTCGAAGAGCTTTGCGCGCTGGTCCATCAGGTGATTCGCGAATCCGGATATGAGGAACTGCTGTCCTCGGGGATCGTTGTGACCGGTGGATCGGCCCTGATGCCCGGCATGGTCGAGCTTGCCGAAGACATCTTTCTCAAGCCGGTGCGTCTGGGCCTTCCCGGGTATGCCGGCGGCCTGGCCGACGTCGTGCGCAATCCACGCTTCGCGACCGCGGTCGGACTGCTCGAAGAAGCCCGTGTTCAGCGATTGCGCGGGCGCAAGGCGGCCGAGCAGTCGGGCAATTTCAAAGAGACGATGCGCCGAATGAAAGACTGGTTCGTGGGTAATTTCTGACCCCCGCGAGCCTGAAATCCGTACCTGAACCCAATACTCTCCCCAACCCCAGTCACGAGTTAACGTAGGAGGCCACCCATGTCTTTCAAGATGATCGAGTCTGAAGTCGACGGCGCAGTGATCAAGGTCGTTGGCGTCGGCGGCGCCGGCGGCAATGCCGTCAATCACATGATTTCGCGCGGTGTCGAAGGCGTTGAATTCATTGCCCTGAACACCGACCGTCAGGCGCTGTCACGATCGCAGGCCGGGCGCATCATCCAGCTGGGCGACCAGGGGCTCGGCGCTGGCGCCAACCCGAACGCCGGCCGAGCGGCCGCTGAAGCTCAGGACGCCGGCATTCGCGAGGCACTGGCGGGTGCAAACATGGTCTTCCTGACCGCGGGCATGGGCAAGGGCACCGGCACCGGCGCCTCGCCGGTGATCGCGAAGATCGCCAAGGAGCTCGGCATCCTGACCGTGGGTGTAGTCACCAAGCCATTTCACTTCGAAGGCACGCGCAAGATGCAGATCGCCGAGAACGGCATCGATCAGCTGGTCGAGCATGTCGACTCGCTGATCGTCGTTCTCAACGAGAACCTGTTCGACGTGATGGGTGAGGACGCGAGTCTCGAAGACGCCTTCAAGCGTGCCGACGATGTCCTGCACAACGCGGTTGCGGGCATCGCAGAAATCATCAATGTGCCCGGCCTGGTCAACGTCGACTTCGCCGACGTGCGCACGGTGATGGGCGAGCAGGGCAAGGCGATGATGGGCATCGGTGAAGCCGCTGGTCTGGACCGCGCGCGGCTTGCCGCCGAACAGGCGGTGGCATCGCCCCTGCTCGATGGCGTCGATCTGTCGGGCGCCCGCGGCGTTATCGTGAACATCACCGCCAACCGCAGCTTGAAACTGCGCGAGACCAATGACGTGATCAACACGATCAAGGCCTTCTGCGCCGATGACGCGACGATCATCCATGGCACCGTGTTCGACGACGAGATGAGCGACACCCTGCGAGTGACGGTGGTCGCCACCGGGATCGGCCGCAAGACCGCGGTTGTGCGCCCGGTCCTCGTGCCCACGGAAGGCCGCCGCACGGGTACCGATGACCGTCCGGCTGCGCAGGCAGTTCAGGCCGGCCTGAATTACAACGACTACGATCAGCCTGCGGTCTGGCGCAGTCCGCGCGCATCGGCAGCCGCCCAGGTCCAGGCGCTCGAAGACAGTGGTGTCGAGCGGCTCGACATTCCGGCTTTCCTGCGCAAGCAGGCGGACTGAAGCTCGCGGTCCAGCCGTCTCGTTCTCGGCTTGCCATATCGGCAAGCCGCGCAGGGTTATCAGGATCGCCTTAGAATCCGGGTCCCTTGCGTCCAATCCAACCGAATGCCCCAGGAGACCCCTATGACGATCAAAGCAGGCGACACCCTTCCCGAAGCAACACTGACCGAGTTCATCGAGATCGAAGGCAACGGCTGCTCGGTGGGCCCCAATGCGTTCAAGGTGGCCGATCTGGTCAAAGGCAAGAAGATCGCTCTGTTCGCGCTGCCCGGTGCGTTCACGCCCACCTGCTCGGCCCAGCATGTGCCCAGCTATGTTCAGCACTTCGACGCGCTCAAGGCCAAGGGCGTCGACGAAATCTGGTGCGTGTCGGTCAATGACGCGTTCGTGATGGGCGCCTGGGCGCGTGATCAGCAGGCCGCCGGCAAAGTGCGCATGTTGGGCGACGGCAGCGCCGACTTCACCAAAAAAGTGGGTCTCGAGCTGGACCTGACCGCGCGCGGCATGGGTGTGCGCTCGCAGCGCTACTCGATGCTCATCGACAATGGTGTCGTCAAGCAGCTCAACGTCGAAGCACCGGGCAAGTTCGAGGTCTCGGGCGCCGAGACCATGCTCAAGCAGCTCTGAACGGGCAACGACGCGGCGCGAGTTTCCCATGATGCGGCAGCGAACCATCAAGATGCTGGTGTCGACCACCGGCGTGGGAATGCATTCGGGACAACGGGTCGAGCTCACGCTGCGGCCCGCCGCCGTCAACACGGGCATCGTTTTTCGCCGCACCGATCTCGATCCCGCAGTCGACATCGTCGCGCGCGCGGAGCGGGTGACCGACACCCGGATGGCGTCCACACTCAGCGCAGCCGACAGCGGTCCGGGCGCCGAGGTCAAGGTGGCCACTGTCGAACACCTGATGTCGGCGCTGGCCGGGCTTGGCATCGACAACCTGCATGTCGATGTCACGGCGGCAGAAATTCCGATTCTCGACGGTTCGGCGGGATCGTTCGTTTTTCTGATCCAGTCGGCGGGCATCGTCGAGCAGGCCGCGCCCAAACGCTTCATCCGTGTTCTGAAGAGGGTCGAGGTCCACGATGGCGACAAGTGGGTGCGGCTGGAACCGCACTTTGGCTTTTCCCTCGACTTCACCATCGATTTCGCCCATCCGGCGATCGATGTCACCGGTCAGCGGGTCCATGTCGATTTCGCCGACACCTCCTATGTGCGCGAGATCGCCCGCGCCCGCACCTTCGGTTTCGTCCAGGATGTCGAAGCGCTTCGCTCAGTCGGTCTGGCGCAGGGCGGCAGCTTCGAGAACGCGATCGTGATGGACGAATACCGCGTGCTCAACGGCGACGGTCTGCGCTACGACGACGAGTTCGTGAAACACAAGATTCTCGATGCGATCGGCGATCTGTACTGCGTCGGCCACCCGATGCTGGCGGCGTACAGTGCTCACAAGTCCGGGCATGCGCTCAATAACCGGCTGCTGCGCGAACTGCTGGCCCGCGCCGACGCCTGGGAATGGGCAAGTTTCAGCCAGCGCCGCGACGCGCCCCGTTTATTCGCTCAAGACTGGCGCTACGCCTGAAAGGCCCTTGGCCATGCTGGCCTTCCGACTGTTGTTCATCCTCTCGGCGGCCGGCATCGCGGTGTGTGCTGCCGGCTATCTGCTGAGCGGCGATCGTCGATACCTGGCCTGGGCTCTCAAGATTGTGCAGCTGGCGGGCGCGGCTGGCCTCGTGTTTTTTTCGGTCCTGCTGCTCGAGCGGCTGCTCTGAGGCTCGCTGGCCAGCCTGCAGCGCGCTTTTTTCGGCCCTCTCAACGGGGCTTGCGACTTTGATTCCGAAGCAGGTTGGCAAGCGCTGACTTCAGTGAACCTGCGGGCGTATCCTCCGCCAGCGACTGAAACCCGGCCAAGGCGCCCGGCGGAATCGGGGCCCGCGGCGCAATGATGGGCGGCGGCGGTTCACCGCTGGCCGGTTGCGGCCGAAATCGGATTCGCTTAACCTTCCACCCCCGCGAGACGAGTTCGCTCACCAGCGTCGGTTCGAGCTGGCGCAGTTTGGCGGCTGCGGCCGCGCCGGGTGTCGCCACCTTCAGGCTGCCCTCGTCGTCGAGTTCGAGCGGGATCAGTCCGGGCAGCGGCGAGATCGCGGCCAGAGCAGCCTGCAGCGCCACCAGACGCTCGGCCTGCAGGGCGAGTTGTCGGCAGTTTGGATCGTCGCCAAGCCAGGCGAAAACCGGGCGCGCTGATTCCGGCAGGCGAGTGGCCATTGCGCAGCATTCGGGGGAGTTGATTGCAGATCATTATCGTCCATCCCAGATTCAGCCGCGCCCGCACCTTGACCGTGCGGCCCGCCTGGGTGGCGTCCGGCGCACTGGGGCTGCTGCTCCTGATGGCCGCCGGATCGGGTCTGCTGTCCTACGTCACGCTCAAGCACGCGTTCGAATTCCGTCTGCCGTTCGTGCAGCGCTGGGTCGCCGAAGCCGCCGCCCGCGACTTCCCGCATCGCGAAGCATTCGTTCGCCAGAACATTGACGCGCTGGCGGTGAAGCTGGGCCAGTTGCAGGCGCGACTGGCCAGGATCGATGCGATCGGCGAGCGGGTCATGTCGATTGCAGGGTTGCGTTCGTCAGACGTGCCCCGTGATCCGCCAGGCCAGCGGCGGGTCGAAACCGACCGTGCCGGGGCGGTGTCGATGGGCGAACTGTCTGCGGCGATCGAGTCGATGACGCTGGGTCTGGACAACCGTGGCGATCAGCTCGGCCTGGTGGAATCGGAGCTGACCCTGCGCCGTGTGATGTCGCGGCTGCTGCCCAATGCTCAGCCGCTCGAACAGGGCGCTGCCGGATCGCCCTTCGGCTGGCGCACCGACCCGTTCTCCGGGCGGTTCGCGCTGCATGAGGGCATGGACTTCAATGCGCCGGTGGGCACACCGATCGTGGCCGCCGGTGCCGGCATGGTGATCTTCGCCGGCTGGCACCCCGGCTACGGCAACCAGATCGACATCGATCATGGCAAGGGCCTCGTCACCCGATATGCGCATGGATCCAGGCTGCTGGTTCGTGACGGCGACATCGTGCGCCAGGGCCAAAAGATCGCAGAAGTCGGCAGCACCGGCCGCTCCACCGGTTCGCATCTCCATTTCGAGGTGCGAGTCGATGATGAGGCCAAGGATCCCTTGAATTTCCTGCGGACCGGGGTGGGCATTCGCGGCTTCGAGCCCCTCGAAGCAAGACCTGCCGCGCCGGCGGCAGCGCCGCCTGCAGCGCTGACCACCGCGCGGCGCTGAGCCCCGGCTGGTCGGCGCCAGTCACAGGCGGGGGATACCCCCCGTGCTACCATCTT
>JAYVOV010000318.1:0-1786 GCA_043757735.1 Burkholderiaceae bacterium | reverse complement strand
TGTCGAATTCGCGCAGGACGGCGACCGCGTGCTGCATCACCTCCCAGTCGCTGCTGCTGCCCATGACAACGCCGATGATCGGCGGTTTCGATTCCATGGTTTCGCTTTCGAGTCGGTCAGGTGAGTCGGGCAGGTGAGTCAGGCAGGACGGACAGGCCAGCCGGACCGATCAATCGGTCAGCGTGCGGCCGGTGATCCGGGTGAGGGCCTCGCGGTACTTCTCAGCGGTGCGGGCAATGACCTCAGGCGGCAGCGCCGGCGCCGGGGGGCGTTTGTCCCAGGACACGCTCTCGAGGTAGTCACGGACAAACTGTTTGTCGAAGGACGGCGGCGACATGCCGGGCCGGTACTGATCGGCCGGCCAGAAACGCGAGGAGTCGGCGGTGAGCACCTCGTCCATCAGGTGCAGACGATTTTGAGCATCAAGACCGAACTCGAATTTGGTATCGGCAATGATGATGCCGCGGGTGGCCGCGAATTGCGCAGCGCGCTGGTACAACTGCAGGCTGATCGCGCGGATGCGTTCGGCCAGCTCACCGCCGATGCGCGCGACCATCTCGTCGAACCGGATGTTCTCGTCGTGTTCGCCGAGTTCAGCCTTGGCCGCCGGTGTAAAGATGGGTTGGGCCAGTTGCTGGGCCTGCGCCAGCCCGGCCGGCAGACGAATGCCGCAGATGCTGCCGCTGGCCTGGTAGTCCTTCCAGCCCGACCCGATCACGTAGCCGCGCACCACCGCCTCGACCAGAATGGGCCGCAGCCGTTTGACGACCATCGAGCGGCCGCTGACCTGCACCCGTTCGTCGGCCGCGACCGCGCTCTCGGGGGCGACCCCGGTCAGGTGATTGGGCACGATGTCAGCCAGGCGTTCGAACCAGAACAGCGCCATCTGGTTGAGCACCTTGCCCTTGTCGGGGATGGGCTCGGCCAGGACGACGTCGAAGGCCGACAGGCGATCGGTGGTGACAATCAGCAGGCGGTTGTCGCCCACCGCGTAGTTGTCGCGCACCTTGCCGCGCCCCAGCAGTGGCAGGCTGTGCAGAGAGGATTCATAAACGGTTGCAGATTGCGCGCTCACAGGGGCTGACCAGACAAGAGGGATAGCCCGCTATTTTGACACCTTTGGCAGCCAAGGCCGAATCCAGTCCAGGCCGGCACTGGTCCCCGCCTGCGGGCGGTACTCGCAGCCGATCCAGCCCGCATAGCCGACTTCATCGAGCACGCCGAACAGATACGGGTAATTCACCTCGCCCAGATCGGGCTCGTGGCGCTGCGGCACACCGGCGATCTGCACATGGCCGACGCCATCGATGTACTGGCGAATCTTCATCGCCACGTCGCCTTCGACGATCTGGCAATGGTAGAGATCCATCTGCACCTTCAGGTTCGGCAGGCCGAGTTTCGCGCGCAGGCCGTGCCCCTGCGCCTGGGTGTTGATCAGGTAGCCGGGAATGTCGCGGGTATTGATGGGTTCCATCAAGGCATCGAGCCCGGCCTCGGCCAGCCGGCGCGCCGCCCAGTCGAGGCTGCTTTCGTAGCGCGCCCACTGTTCGGCACGCTCCGATTCGCTTCGCAGCAGGCCGGCCATCAGGTGGATACGCGGGCATCCCAGAGTGGTGGCGTAGTCGATTGCGGTGTCGATGCCGCGGCGAAACTCATCCTCGCGCCCGGGCAGGCTGGCGGTGCCGCGCTCGCCGCGATCGAAATCGCCGGGCGGGGCATTGAAGAGCACCTGCTGCAGCCCGTTTTCACGCAAGGCCGTGGCAATCTCAGCTGCGCGATGGGCATA
>JAYVOV010000317.1:0-6507 GCA_043757735.1 Burkholderiaceae bacterium | reverse complement strand
GCTATCCGGGTGCGGTGCTGCTGGCGGTGTCCGAGGCCAACGTTCGTTGGCTGGCGTCAAACCGAGAATCGCTTGGAAATGTAGTCGCCGCAGTGCCTAGCCTGCTCAGCCTCGATCAGGTGCTCGACAAACAACAGACCCTGGCGCTCGCCCAAACCCTGGGCATTGCTGTCCCTGCCACCCATGAGCCTGCATCCCTCGAGCAGGCACTCGCCTTGACAGGGCAATTGAGTTTTCCGGTGGTATTGAAGTGGAAAAACCCTGAGCGAGTCTCCGCTGCGCTAGAAAAATTCGGCCTGACATTATTAAAAGCAGAATACTGCAACACTCGGGAAGAGTTCGAGGCAGCCATGACCCGATATGCACCGACAAGCATCTGGCCTCTGGTCCAAGAGTACGCACCCGGCACGGGCCTTGGCCAGTTCTTCTTCATGCACAAGGGCGACGCGGTTCGACGCTTTCAGCACCTGCGCGTTGCCGAGTGGCCTCCCGAAGGAGGTTTCTCCAGCGTGTGCGATTCCATAGGGCTGGATCAGCACGCCGCCTTGCAGGCTCAGTCAATCAAGCTGCTGCAAACCCTCAACTGGGAAGGAGTTGCCATGGTCGAATACCGATATGACCCCGCAAACGGCCAGGCACGCCTGATGGAAGTGAATGGCCGCTTCTGGGGCAGTTTCCCGCTTGCAGAGCAGGCCGGCGCAGGTTTCGCACTTCTGGCGTACTGGCTTCAAGGCATTGGGCGCATGCCGGAATTGCGGCAGGTAACCAGTGGCCTGCGCTGCCGGATGACGCTGACCGAAATGAAGCGCCTGATTCGCATCGTACTTAGGCCTGGATTAATCAAGGATCCATTCTTCACCATTCGTCCGTGGTGGGAACTACGCCGATTCGTGACTGACTACTTTCGCGCCAATACCTGTTACTACGTCTGGCGCGCCAGTGATCCAGGCCCTTGGTTCGCCGACCTCAGATCGACCCTGTACAAAGCCTTGCGACTGCGTTGAGCAGTTTCGGTTGATCGCGAAAACAGAACTCCGTCACTCGCGTCGACGGTTGATCACGAGCAGAACCAGAGTGATTGCAGCGAATACGGCAGCAATCAAACGCCCTCGCTGTTCACGCTCAGACGGTGCCCAACGGGCCTCCACACGGTGTTTGCCCGCAGCCAGCTGAATCTCGACCAGCCCGGTCACACTGTCGCGCGTGTGTTTAATCGTTGCGCCGTCCACCGACAACTGCCATGACGGGAAATCGAACAGGGGTAACACCACTCCAGTGTCGCCATCGCCCTGCATCGACCAGATCATGCCGCCGTCCCCATTTCTGACCCCAGTACTACATGCCAAACCCCGGCGCACACACTCAGCTGCCAGCCCGCCTCGGGCGTAGTCCAAATAGTCGCGACCAGCCCACTTCAATTCGTACTCGGGCACGCCGCGGAACGTACCGGCTGCCCAGTTTTTCCCTTTGCAATCAACGTCTGGGCTACTACACAGATCAGTCTTGCCGGTTGCCTGGAACTCCAAACGATTGGCGGTAAACGAATACTCGTTGGCCGCTAGCGCTGGCGGTAGTGGGTTCCCATCGAGAATTGCGGTCTTGGCGAATACCAATGCGCTGACCAGTGCCACGAAAACCACTGGTAGCCACAAGGCTCTCGACCACTTCAGATCGCCCATGTCCCTTGCGTGTTCCGACATAACCAGACAACCGAAGGCGGCCACAAAGAACAGCACCGAAATGAACCGATACGGCAACTGAATCTTGAGCAAGGGGCTGTCTATCAGCCACAACGGCCAAGAGAGTTCGGTCGCGAAGAATAGTGCAAACCCAGAGACTGCTATCAGAACCACACCGAGCGCAGGGACGGCTCGAGCACTAAAGCGCAGGTGTGCGCCATAGACGAACAGGACAAGCGCCATCAACAGCGCCGGCAACGCTACCGGCCACTGAAACGCGAACCACTGCATTCCCCCATACAGACCCGTTGTGAAGGTGGGAAAAGCGAACGCCTGAAGAATGTGAATACCGGACCAGGCCTTTGTGTTGATCGCATCCAGATAGGCCAGCGCGGGATAAAGATAGACAGCACTCATGCCGATGCCCAGGCTAACGACCAGAGCCCAACTCAAGAGTGGGCGTATCCAGACTTTGAACCCTTGGTCTCGATATGTGTACGCAGTTGCCAGCGGAACAATCGAGAAAGCTGCCAGGTTCACCAGGGCACTGATGGTGTGTGCATAGACAGCACCCGCGATCGCAAATGCTGCCAGCCCGTTGAACACCCGACTATTGGCACCAGGCCTGAGCAGGGCATAGGCCATTAGGGCATGAAATACGTAGCCGACCGATCCCCAAGCGAATCCATTGAACTTATAGTTCAGCATGATCATGAACGGATTGGCCATTGCAACACACGCCAGCAGCACGGACCACTTCTCGTTGAGGTAGTACCGAGCCAGGCGGAGCACGATCAGCCCGACTAGGATCGCACAACCAAACTCGATCACATGCATGGCAGCCCAGACCGTCAAGCCCGTCAGGGTCAGCGCCGCCGTAGCGAGATAATAGATTGGCGAGTAGAAGATGAACGCCGGTTCTCCCAAGCCAAAGCGCGCTTCGAAGGTCCAGCGCGGGTACAAGGTGCCAGCCTGGACGCTCTCCGCTATATCTTTTGCCCAGTTGTAGTGAATAAAGAAATCGAAGTTCAGATCGGCACGGTTCAATACGAAATGCGGTAGGTGAAGCACCAGCGCCACCGTGAGAATTACCAGGAACGGATTCACTCGTCAGAACCTGAGCGGGAAAACTCACTGACGCTCCCCGGCGACACGCCACCGGGCCGACCAAAAACGCGGCTCGACGCCACACGTGCTCGCGAACCACGTTTTGCGATGAAAACGGGGCGCTGCTTCTGCTCGTCGTACATGTACGCCAGATAGATCGACACCACTCCGATCGAAAAGATGATCATGCCGCCGATCAGCACCTGGATAGCGATGACAGTGGTGAAGCCGATCGCCGCCGTCCCGCTGAAATACCGCCATAAGGTTTGTAGTAGCAGCACCCCACCCACAGCCACAGTAGCAAAACCCACATAAGCCACCAGCTTCAACGGAAACGAAGAGAACGAAACCAGATTGGTCAGCGTGTAGCGGACCAGTGACATCGGACTCCATTTGGTTTCGCCGCCATATCGGCTGGCCACATCGAACTCAATCTCCTCAACTCTGAAGCCCATCCATGCCACCAGACCGCGGAAAAACCGATTGCGCTCAGGGCAACCAAGCACAGCATCGACCACCTGCCGGTCGAGCAGTTTGAAGTCGCTTGCGCTCGACATGTCGGTACCGATGGCCGAACTCATCACGCGATTGAAGGTGCCTGCCATCAGCTTGTACGCAAATGACTCGTTGCCACGCTGGCGCTTGACTGCATTCACCACTTCGCCGCCATTCAGCCACGCCTTGACCATTGCCGAGATCAGTTCCGGCGGATGCTGAAGGTCTGCATCCATGATCAACGCGCATTCGCCGTCGGCCGCAGACAGCCCGGCCAGCAAGGCAGCTTCTTTGCCAAAATTACGCGAGAACGTGATGATCCTGATCCGGGCGTCATGGTCGGCCAGCGCTTCGAACACTGCCTCTGACCCATCCGTGGAACCATCGTTGACGATGATGACCTCATAGGTGAGCAGCAACGCTGCGACATTCGTCTCGATGCGTTCGCATAGGATGGGTATCGAAGCCTCTTCATTAAAGGCCGGAATCACAAACGAGATTTGAGGCTGACTCATCGTTCAACTCTCCGGCCAAAAAAGAGTGCTCGCATGGCAATAAAATTCGTGATCACCAAGACAACTTCAGTCAACACCTTTGCAGCGACCAAGTAACCGGTGGTCAGTTCGAGCGCTAGGTACAGAATTCCCGGCGACACGATCAGCGTGAATCCAAAGATCATCAGGTAGCCGACAGTTTCTGACCGGCTCATTGGAGCGTGCGCGCGCCTGCCAGTTCCGAAGGTAAACCACTTGTGGACAAAATAGCCACTGACCGCACCGACTGTCCGTCCAAAGGGCTGCGCCGCAGGCGCCGACATGGAAACAAATTCGACCAGCGCCATGACTGTCGCCAGATCCAGTAAAAACAATACCCCTCCGGAGATCAGGTACTTGCCAAAAACTAGCAACCCGCTCTGAAAAGAGCTAGCAAATTTTAACTGCATCGACGCCTACCGAACAAGGCGGCGCCAGGCCTGTTCGGCGTGGCGTACCAGGGTAGATCGGCGTCGTACTTTGGGATACGGCAGCGCGCCCGGCGTGCGACCCGAATCCCATGCGCGAGGATAGTGAGGCTCCACCGAAAACAGATCCCGATGTTTTGCGAGATAGGCGCAAAGACCTTCAAATCGTCGTACTACGATCCAGTCTGGCTCACTGCAACCAGGGCGAAGCATCTCAAAATTATGCGACACGATTACGAAGTCGGTTTCACCGTGATAATAAGCAGACTCGAGCGCATCAATCATCTCGCTCAGCGAACAAGCCCCCACCTGTGCCGGCCTCAGGCGATCGAAACCATCTTCAAAAACTGCGATAGGATATTCCCCAACCTGGCCGGTAGAGCGCAGCGGCGCACAATCTTCATTGGTTGCGTCCCAGCGCGCGCTGGCATAGCAGACGTTGTAACTGCTGTCCGCAGTCAGTCCAACGTGCGCCAACGCGGATAATGTATCGATATTGGCTGCATAGCTTCCAGCCCTGAATGCGTGAATGGGCGCGGCTCCAGCCTCTTTCAGTAAATTAAGACCAATGCCTATCAACGCCGACTGCTGCGCCAGACTGAGGCCGTAAAGGTTTGGTTGCTTGGCCTTCAGACCTTCAATCAAGGCGGGCGACACTTCGTCACACCATTCGGGGTGCAAGTGCAGTTGCACGCTCTGGCCGGCACCCTGTATCAGTTCGACGATGCGGGTCAGTGGATCACGCCCAAAACGCGCGGAGAACAGAGGTTCTACGAAGAACACGCCCTTCAATCCATTGCGCGCCAGCACCTCCAGGGTCTTGGGTAGCGCGTATTGACCATGCGCCGATTGCCCGTAGACATACCGATCAAAGGCTCGAGGAAACTTCCGATCAAGCTCCGCCCAGCCGTCGCACCAAATTTCCACATCGAAGGTGAGGTAGACACGCATGAGCAGACTAGCGAAACGCCTTTAAAACCGTGCCGCGAGCAGCCCGCGGTTCTTTGCCAACGCTACTGAAACCTTCTCGGTCCTGGCCTGCAAGTCGAGGCGACAAATACCCAGCGCAAACGCAACGGCTGAAAGGTAAAACGGGAAATCCCAATAACCAATATTCACGAATGCGCCACCCACTAGAAACCCCACCAGCGATACCTGAAGCATTGAGGCCAGCAAAGACATGCTCTCAGCACCGGGAATCGAACTGAACCGCTTGATCGCCGTCACGCAAGCGCGCCAGGTTAACCACCAAATTCCAAGGAACATCGCCAGACCTATCCAACCTTGTTCTCCAAGCGCCTGGAAGTAGATGCTGTGGGCGGTTTTTACGTCGTTGGGGTCGGGCGCGAAGATTGCAAATACTGGGCCTCCGGTAAAATTGAAACCGCCCCCGGTTATACGGGCATTGGCAATGTTGATGGCTGTTTGCCACGCGTTGATTCGTCCAGCCGCGGACTCGTCCTGCTCATACGCCTCAATCGTTTTCATCCGGCCCCAGTATTCGTCCGGCATAAAGTAAATAGCCACCGCACTGCCCAGCACAAAAAGCAAGGCAGCCAATCCTTTTCGGTCGCTCTTCGCAACCATGAAGATGCCCATTGCGCCCAAAGCAAGGAGCGCACCGCGCGAGTGGGAACCGAGAATTGAGACGACGACGAGTCCAATCGAAATGAGCAGCGCCCACTTGAGGTAACGGAGCGCGAACCGCCTGTACATCCAGTACATGAGCGGAACTGTCATCGTCAGCGCGACTGCGAGTTGATTGTTGTCTTCAATCAGACTACCGGGCGGCCCCCAGACCCGGAACGCGCCCCCGGTCTGCAGCGTGAACCAACCGCCCTTGATTCCAAAGAAGCCTACTGAGAGGGCTGCCACTGTGACAAAGGTCGCGATCCTCTTTTCCGATGTCAGGACGCCCAAGGTCACAATCGCCATCAGATAGATCTTGAACATCTCTAGCCAGCGCCCTTCCGCACGGGCTGGTTCGAGCGCCATCACGTTCGTGATGGTCATCCATGCCAGATAGAGGATCACCAACCGGAACCGATACACCGCCGCCACCAATTGCCGATCCCGCTCCGTTATCAGCACCGCCAGCGTAACGATTCCATAAATGAACGCCCACTGGATGTCATAAGAAAATCCCCAGGTGAGACGATGCGGGTTCATCAGCCCTATCCATGCATAGGCGCAGATACCCCAGAACGGATAGCGCAGCACAACGGGCAACCCGCACACCAGGAAAACCGACAGGAATAAATCGCG
>JAYVOV010000316.1:0-1787 GCA_043757735.1 Burkholderiaceae bacterium | reverse complement strand
GCACTGTGCGCAGAGCGGTGAAGTAAAGCGTCGTCGAAGTGACCTGCAGCACCGAGCGCCAGCACTGTGCGCCCAACTGCTTTGAACGGATCACGCCCAGCCCATGCCTGGGCAGAAACAAGGCCAGCACGAAGATCAGGTGCCCGAGCGTGCGCGCCCATACAATCTGCACCGAGCTGAAATGCGGGCTGAGCAGCTTGACCAGGGTGTTCATGCATGCGAACAGGCAGACCGCCAGCACCATGAACAAAATGCCGCGGGGGACGCTGCTGATCGGCGGTCTGGTCATGGGATTGCCTGGCGTTGCGATACGAGCACCCTGAGAAGCGAACTAAGAAGCGAACCGCGGCAGCACCCGCGTGGCGAGCAGATCGAGCGAGGTCAGGATCTGATGGCGCTCGTGCAGCCCCTGGGGGATCAGCAGTACCACTTCGTCCTGATCGGGGAACCGACGCTTGACCTCGTCGAGGCGGCGCGAGAGGGTGTCTGGCGAGCCAATCAGCAGCTCCGGCAGACCTTGTCCAAAGGGCTGCGCCCAGGTGTCCCAGAACCAATGAACATCCTGGGCCCATTCCTGGGCCTGCGCGTCGGTGGGCGCGCAGATGCACAGGCCGCCCCAGGCCGCTTCATGGCCGGGTGAAACCTTGGTGCCGTGTTCGTCGGCGACTTTTCGATAGGCCTTGATCAAGCTGTCGTAAAAGTCGAGCTTGTCAGTGAGCACGATCGGCTTGCCGCCGTACCGGGCCCAGAAGGTGGCGGTGCGCAGCGACGCGGCGAAGCCGCCGTACAAGGGCGGGTGAGGGCGCTGCAGTGGGCGCGGCGCGATGCCGATCTCGCTGACATTCATCGCGCTATCGACGCCGCGCCCGTAGGTTCGATAAACCGGGTGGTCGTGCGGATTGACGAAATCCTTGGGCGGAAAATTCCAGTACTGGCCGCGGTGGCTGAAGGTTTCGTGGGTGAGCGCCTTGACCACCACGTCGACGAACTCGCCGAAGTACTCACGATTGGCAGTGTCTGCCGGACTGTCCTTGTTCCAAGGACCGACCGCATTCAAGTCTTCGCGCACTTTGAAGTTTTCCACCCAGCGCGACTGATACCCACGAACCAGACCCACGCCCAGCCGCCCGCCCAGCATGTGGTCCATCGTGGCGATGTCCTCGGCCACGCGCAGCGGGTTGTGGGTGGTGGAGACGAAGCCGCAGGTGATGACGCGCAGACGCTTCGTGTGCTGACCCAGCCACATCGCCATCAGGCGCGGATCGTTGGCGATCTCGAAGCCTTCGATCTGCAGGTGATGTTCGGGGTGCCCGAAACCGAAGAACCCGGACTCATCGGCGAAGCGCGCGTATTCGGCGATCTCGCCCAGCATGCGCTGGTACAGCTCCGGGCGCAGCCCAGCCATGCCGGCCTCGAGTTCGGCGCGCCGGCCGATGGTGCAATACATGAACAAGCTGAACTTCATTTGGTTTTTTCTGGCCCGCTGTTTAGATTACTGAATATATGTCCGGAGAGCACCATGAGCAGTTCCCAACAGCGCGCCATCCAGAATTATCGCGCTCGCCTGAGCGAGCGCGGCTTGACCCGCTTCGAGGTTCTCGGACTCGGCGACGATCGCGATCTTATCCGTCTACTTGCGCGGCGTCTGGCACAGGCAGGCCCTGAAGCCTCGCGCCTGCGGGCCGCCGTCAATCAGACTATCGCTGGCGCTCCGCCGAAGTAGGGCGGCATCCTCGCTGCACTTCGTCGCTCCCCACTCGTTGGTGCCGCCACTCGACGCTCGCCGC
>JAYVOV010000315.1:0-6513 GCA_043757735.1 Burkholderiaceae bacterium | reverse complement strand
TCAGCGCTTGCGAACGCTCTTGCGGCGGTGCTCGAGTTCGTCGTACAGGGCAATAAATTCGAGCGTGAGTTTGTGCGAAGGCGCCATCGCGATCAGCGGACTGCACGCATCGTGCGACTCGCGCACCTTCACCGATGACGAAAGCATGGTCGGCAGCACCGGCAGCTTTTCATCGATCAGTTCCTGAACAATGCGCTGCGGCTGGCTGGCCCGAGCCTGGAACTGATTGACCACAATGCCTTCGATGCGCAGGTTCTCGTTGTGGTCGTCCCGGATCTCTTCGACAGACTCGAGCAGCCCGTACAAGGCCTGGCGCGAAAAATCGTCGCAATCGAACGGGATCAGGCAGGTGTCGCCCGCGATCAGCGCCGATCGGGTGTAAAAATTCAGTGCCGGCGGGGTATCGATGATCATCTCATCGAACCCCTCGAGATCCTCGAGCGCCTTGCGCAGCTTCAAGATCTTCGAGCGCGATTCCAGCTTCGAGTGCAGGTCGGCCAGCGCGCCGCTGGCGGGCATCAGCAGCAGGTTCTCGAAGGGCGTGGGGTGAACGTATTCGTCCATCGACATCGCCGACAGCCGAAAGGCCAGGCTCTGCTCGAAAAAATCAGCCACGGTCGGCGAAATCGAGGCGGCCGCATCGCCCAGCAGGTAGCGCGAAGAATTGCCCTGGGTGTCGAGGTCGACGAGCAGCGTGCGTTTGCCGCGCGAGGCCGCAATGGCAGCGAGGTTGACCGCGATCGTCGACTTGCCGACGCCGCCCTTTTGGTTGAACACCACTCGTTTCATGATGCCGGCTTTCAAGGTGGAAAACACTGAGGCTGGGAGACACTGCGCCCTTCCAGCGCTGGATCGCCGCGATTGCTGCGCTTGCTGCAGTGCACCTATTGTGCCTCAGGCGGACGGCTGAAAATCAAGGCCGATCCGGCTGCGCGCCAGACTGGCAGTCGAGCCGCTGCTCGTTGCGGCGCGGCAGATCCCGATCGATTCGCCCGATCACCATCGCCACAGCCACATTGGCGACCGCAAGCAGGGCCACCACCTGGCCCGCCTGGGTCCAGCCCCCGGCACCGCTGGCCACTGCAGCAACCAGGGGCGGCGAAACGAACTGCCCGATCGTCGAGCCCTGCTGCATCAGGCCGGTGGTCGTCGAAATGGCGCCGATGTGCGGGGCGAATCGGGGAGCCGTGGCGAACAAAGTACCGGGAATCAGGCCTCCGACCAGTGAAAAGCCCAGCACCGCAGCAAACCGAAGGCTGAACGGCAATGCCTCGTCGAGCGCCGCCGCCGCGCCACCGGCCATCACCAGCGATGTCAGACCGATCAGCCAATGACGCGGCACGCCGCGCCCAATCAGGATTCCGCTGGCAAGGTTGCCGACGATATTCACCGCCACGCCGATCGCCGAAAGAGAGCCTGCCGCAGCGGCCGACACGCCGATCGCCAGATAGGCGCTGGGCAGAAAGCTGAACACCGCGATGAACTGCGCCGCGTACAGACCGAAACAAAGGGCGAGCGCCCACGGACCGGCACTTCTCAAGGTGTCGTTCGCCAGTCTTCGCACACCGCGGGCAGCCGCGCCTCGAACCGGGTCGCGCGGCACGTTCGTCAGCACCAGCGCAAGGGTCAGCGCGGCCATGGCGGCACACAGCAGCCATGCGGCCGCCCACCCGCCCGGACCGGCCAGCAGCCACGGGGTGAACACCATCATCGAGGCCATCCCCGCAGGCATGTAGCAGCCCCAGCTGCCCATCACCTTGGAAAGCTGGCCGGACGGCACAGCACGCCGCAACAGCGCTGGTCCCGGCAGCACCGTCAGGATGAACCCGCCGCTTTCGAGCGCTCGCAGCACCAGCAGCGAAGTGGCGCTGCCCGCAAGCGCACCGGCAGCATTGGCAATAGTCAGCAGCGCGAGCCCCCACGTCATCACGCGGCGCGGCCCGAATCGGTCAGCCATCAGGCCACCGACAAGGCCCAGCGTCATGCCCGCGACCTGAAACGCCGAGACGAGAAAACTCGCCTGCACGAGTGTGATGGAAAATGCTGCCTGCAGTGCCGGCAGCGCCGGCGGCAGCTTGCCGATATTGAGTGCGGCGACGATGCCAGCGAGCAAGATGATGGGCACCGGGTGCGTGACGATGGATCGGGAAACGCTCGAGGGCAAGGGGGTAACAGCCGTAACGGTTTGTAATTGGTGGCCGATTTGGTCGGCCAGGCTCGCTAGCATGCGTTCAACACTGACACGGGGTTCATTGCAGCGGCACTCGCCCGCCCCCGCATATCGCGGAGCCTGAAAATGCGCAAATTGATCATTCCTCTGCTGGTGGCCGGTGTCGCGGCAATCAGCGCTGCCCCCGCCCTTGCACAAAATCTGGGCTGGTCGATCACTATCGGACCCGGCTACGGCGGCCAAGTCTATCCAGGCACCGGCTACGGCAGACAAGTTTATCCGGACACCGGCTACGGAGCCCCCGTCTATCCGGCCTATCCGGCCTATCCGGCAACACCCTACGGCGGGCCAGCCTATCCGGCAACACCCTACGGCGAGCCAGCCTATCCGATGGCGCCCTATGTTGGCCGAGCTTATTCGGGGCCGGGCTATCCGCCAGTGGTATACGCGCCACCAGTGTATCGGGCGCCGGTTTACGTCGGACCAGGCTATTTGCCGCCGCCGCGCTACTACTACCGTCCACCAGTCGTTGTCGTGCCCGCACCTGGCTATTACGGACAACATCATCGCCCGCACCCGCACCCGCAGTACGGCTGGCGCTGAAGCCCGACGCTTCCAGTCGCACTGAAACCCGAACGATCGCGTCCCGGCCGGATGGGGTCGCGGACCGAAACACCCCGTCTGCAGCAACTGAACCCGAGCACCGGCCTGCTCACTGGCGCGCTTGCGCTTTATACTCGCGCACAGGAGGACACCCATGTTCGATCTGCTCATTTCAAACGCTGAAATTCACGATGGCCTCGGTTCTGTTCCCTTCACGGGACAAATCGCGGTCAAGGACGGCCGCATTGCCGCGGTACACCACGGCGACCACCCGATTGCCGCCACCGACGCGCACGAGAACATCGACGCGACGGGCCTCGCCCTGATGCCCGGCATCATCGACAACCACACCCACTACGATGCCCAGATCACCTGGGACCCGTATCTCGACCAGTCGGTGGGGATGGGAGTCACGACCGCTGTCATCGGCAACTGCGGATTCACGATCGCCCCCTGTCGGCCCGACGCCGATTCCCGAGACCTCGTCACCAAGAACCTGACCCAAGTCGAAGGCATGTCGCTGGCCAGCCTGCGCGCCGGCATCCGCTGGGACTTCGAAAGCTTCCCTCAGTACCTGGACCGCATCGAGGCGGGCGGCTGCGCCATGAATCTGGCCGCTTTTGTCGGTCACTCAACGCTGCGCACCTATGTAATGGGCTCGGCGGGTTCCGATCGCGCTGCGACGCCAGCAGAAGTCGCGCAGATGCAGGCCCTGGTCGACGAGGCACTGGCTGCCGGTGCCATTGGTCTGGCCTCCACGACCACCACTTCACACAGTGCCTTCGACGGGCGTCCGATGCCGTCGCGGATGGCCGACTGGTCTGAGTTTCTTGCCTTGGCCAAGCCGATGCGCGAGCGAAATCAGGGCGTGTTCATGATCACCAAAGGGCCGCCCACACCGGTCGCCAAACTCGAGGAGTTCGCCGCCGAATCCGGCCGCCCCGTTCTGGTCGCCGCGCTGCTGCATTCCAGCCTCGCACCGAATGGCGTGTTCGACGACCTCGACGCGATTGGAGCCGCCAACCGGCGCGGCCGCCACATGCGCGGCGCGGTCGCCGCCACGCCGCTGGTGTTCGATTTTTCATTCAAAGCGCCGTATCCGCTCGAGCCCTTGCTGGCCTGGAAGCCGATCTTCAGCCTGAAGGGCAAGGATCTGATCGCTCGCATGCAGGATCCGGCCTTGCGCAACGCCTTGCGTGAAGAACTCGAGACACCGGCGCGCCGCATATTTTCCGGCAACTGGGACCTCGTCCAGGTGCTGCAGACGGTGCGGCCCGAAAACCGGCATCTCGAGGATCGCACGATCGCCGACATAGCCGCCGAACGCGGTGTCGATCCACTCGACTGCATGTTCGATCTGGCGATCTCCGAAGACCTCGGCACATTGCTCTCGCTTACCGCGCTGAACCACGACGAGAAGGCAGTGGCCCGGCTGCTCACCCACACCGAGAGCCTTTTGTCCTTGTCGGATGCCGGCGCGCACCTGTCATTTCTGGACGACTCCGGATTCGGCCTGCACCTGATGGGCTACTGGGTCCGCGACAAAGGCATCATGCCCCTTCCCGAAGCGGTGCGCCGGCTCACCAGCGCTCAGGCCGAGTTCTTTGGCATCCGCGATCGGGGCGCCCTGCGCGAAGGCTGGGCTGCTGACATGCTGCTGTTCGATCCGCAGACCGTGGGACGCGGCGCCCGATCGCGCGCCAACGACCTGCCGGCCAATGCCACACGCGTGGTAACGAAATCGCGCGGCGTGCACGGCGTATGGGTGAACGGCCAACGTGTTGCCGACGAGAACGGCACCGTGCACAAACCGCTGCCCGGCAAACTGCTGCGCGCCTGAACAGCAGACGCGCGATGCCCCTCGTTCGAGGGGCTCACGCGGGCAGGATTCAACTCCGACGGCACTAGAACCCGAACCGCTCGCCGAACCCCAGGAGTGTAGCCAGCCCGAGCAAGGCAAAAATCACCGCTGCGATCAGGTGCACCATCTTGACCGGCAGGCGATGCGCGATGCGCTCGCCCAGCACCACCGCCGGCACATTGGCGATCATCATGCCGAAGGTGGTGCCGAGCACAACCGACATGAACGCATGGTACTGAGCGGCCAACGCTACCGTGGCGATCTGAGTCTTGTCGCCCATTTCGGCCAGAAAAAACGCCAGCACGGTGGTGCCGAAGACCCCCATGTGCGCAAACTTCGCCTCGCTTTCATCAAACCGGTCGGGCACCAGAATCCACGCAGCCATCGCGAGAAATGAGATGCCCAGCCCCCAGCGCAGCATCTGCGGACCCAGCAGTGTGGTGATCCAGGCGCCCAAGGCACCGGCGAGTCCGTGATTGAGCAGCGTCGCCACCAGAATGCCCAGGCAGATCGGCACAGGTCGACGAAACTTGGCGGCGAGAATGAAAGACAGCAATTGCGTCTTGTCGCCGATTTCAGCGAGGGCGACTACACCGGTGGAGATGAGAAATGCTTCCATTCAATCGCGCGGCAGTCCCATCGCATCAACCGGACCGCCCGCCGCCGCCGGGACAATGAGCGTCGATTATATTCTCGCCAGTGCGCGAGCACCGCGGAGTGCACAGCCCCGGGGCAGCCCGGGGCACGCTCAGGCTTCGACCATCTCGAAGTCGGCCTTGGCGACGCCGCAGTCGGGGCAAGCCCAGTCGGTGGGAATGTCTTCCCACCGAGTACCCGGCGCAATGCCGTCACCGGGCAGGCCCGCCGCTTCGTCATATACAAATCCGCACACAACACAGATCCAGCTTCTCATCATCAGCTCCATTGATTGACAGGCGCTGGCATCATCTCGCCGGCACCGAGGGTTTGCATCGTAACTGCTTCGTTTCAGACAGCGTTGGCGGCCCGGACCTTGGCCAAGGTTTGACGGTAGTGGTTGGCGTGCCGCTCTTCGACTTTCGCCAGCGCCGCGAACCGCTTGGCAGCCTTTTCCAAGGTGACTCGGAACTGCTCGGCGTGATCCTGAGATTCGGCAATCTGCTCGTCGAACTCGGCGGCGGCCGCTTCATTGCCCTCTTGCACGGCCAGGTGGCGGAACTTCGGATACATATCTGTGTACTCGTAGGTCTCGCCCTCGATGGCGATCTCCAGCGCTCGCGCCGCGCTCATCCTGGACTTGGGGTAAAGCAGATCCAGATGACCGAAGGCGTGCGCGACCTCCTGGTCGGCGGTGGCCTCGAAAACGCGGGCAGTGTCCTCATCGCCCTGCTCACGGGCGATCTTCGCGAAGTAGCGATACTTGATGTGCGCCATCGATTCGCCGGCGAAGGCAGATTCGAGGTTCTGAATGGTGACCGAGACTGGTTTGCTCATCGTGACTCTCCTGATGTGTTTTGCGTTGCGATGGGCGGATACTGCAATTCGCGTTGGATCTGGTCCAACAGATAATTTAGATCTATACAATCGGTTTTTCCGATCCTGACGAGATGACATCCATGGCCGCCCTGCCCTCGCTGCGCCAGCTTTGGTATCTGGTCACGCTAGCCGATACCCTGAACTTCACGCAGGCAGCCCAGGCCTGCTTCGTCACCCAATCGACCCTGTCCGGCGGCCTGCAGGAGCTCGAGAAGACGCTCGGCGCCAAGCTCGTTGAACGCACCCGTCAACGGGTTGCACTGACCGGTCTGGGCGAAGAAGCAGTCGCCCGGGCGCGGGTGCTGCTGGCCATGGCGCGTGACCTGTCCGATCACGTTGCGCACGCCGGCCGGCCGATGGCCGG
>JAYVOV010000314.1:0-67982 GCA_043757735.1 Burkholderiaceae bacterium | reverse complement strand
AGGCCGAGACGGCAGCCGGGGCCGGCCTGCCGCAGTTCGTGAAGGACGAGTTCGACGCGTTCCTCGAATGCGGCATCCTGGCCCACGGCTTCCTGAGGTTGCGCTGCGCAGACTGCGGCCACGACAAGCTGGTTGCGTTCAGTTGGAAGCGGCGCGGCTTTTGCCCCCCGTGCGGTGCCCGGTGCCCGGTGCCCGGCGCATGGCACAGACGGCGGCGCACCTGGTGGACCACGTCATACCGCACGTGCCCGTGCGCCAGTGGGTGCTGTCGCTGCCCATCGCGCTGCGCCTGCTGCTGGCCGCGCAGCCCAAGCTGGTGACGCCGGTGCTGCAGGTGGTGCACCGCGTGATCACGCGCCACCTGCCTGCTCGGGCAGGCCGCGCTGAAGGCCGACGAGGCCGACAGCGGCGCCGTCACGCTGATCCAGCGCTTCGGCTCAGCGGCCAATCTGAACATCCACCTGCACTGCCTGGTGCTGGACGGCGTGTACCGGCGGAGCACCGAGGGCGCGCCGAGCTTCGTCGAGGTGGGCGAGCCCACCGATGAGGCGCTGCATACTCTATTCCCCCGATGACTATGACACCGGCCAACCGGTCCGGACGGTGAACGGCGAGCATGACCTGTTCGGCGATGGCACCGAGCGCAATCTGGATGTCATGGTCCTGCCTAAGGCAACCGCCAACATAGAGCAGGGGATGGAAACCTATCGCCGCCTTGCCAGACTGCGGAACAGCGGCACGCGCATCCTGTTCGGCCACGATGGCATTCAGTGGAAGGGCGTGACCGAGGGCGTGCCGTTTGTGCTGTGAATGCGGGCGGGGAGGGGGCTATTTCCTGGTGAAGCCTTCCGACACCCGGTCCGCCAGATCCGGCCCGCGACCTCTGGTGTTGAATACCTCATGGGCCAG
The DNA here is from genome assembly GCA_043757735.1 of Burkholderiaceae bacterium. Classification (GTDB taxonomy): domain Bacteria; phylum Pseudomonadota; class Gammaproteobacteria; order Burkholderiales; family Burkholderiaceae_E; genus Quisquiliibacterium. The sequence goes on along the minus strand of JAYVOV010000314.1, from coordinate 67,073 downwards.
ACCGGCAGCGAGCGCAAGATCGGCCTGCGCGACATACAGCTCCTTGCAGGCAAACACGCTGTGCCGGCTTTGCCCGGCAATGGCATGTGCCATCTTCATGGTATGCGCTTCGAGCTGATCAGTGACGTGACTTTGTCGACTCTGCAAAGGGCGGCCGCACGGGGTCGGTCGAAAGTTGCAAGTGCAACTCTTATGACGGGGACGGACGCCGGCCTTTCGCATCGATGCGCTGCGGATTCAAACCCGGACGAATTTCGCTCAAGCCGCCGCCCGCCCGACCTGCTTCAGCAGATGCTTGCCCAGCTGCGACAGGTGCACCTGGTCAGGCCCGTCGCCGATCCGAATGAAGCGCGCGTACACATACGCCTGCGCGAGGAAGGTGTCCTGTGAGACCCCGGCTGCGCCGAACACCTGAATCGCCCGGTCGATCACCTTGGCCGCCATCGAGGGCACGACGATCTTGGCCGCGCCGATCAGGTCGAGCGCGGCCTTGTTGCCCAGGCGGTCCATCTTGTCGGCGGCCTTCAGCGTGAGCAGGCGGGCCTGTTCGATGTCGCAGAACGAATGCGCGATGTCTTCGCGCACCGAGCCGTGTTCGCCCAGCGCGCGGCCGAAGGCCACGCGGGTGCCGGCACGCTCGCTCATCATCTCGAACGCCCGCTGCGCGCAGCCGATCAGGCGCATGCAGTGATGGATTCGCCCGGGGCCCAGACGGCCCTGCGCGATTTCGAAGCCGCGGCCTTCGCCCAGGATGATGCTGCTGGCGGGCACGCGCACGTTTTCGAAGACGATTTCAGGGTGCCCGCCGGGGCCGTCGTCATAACCGAAGACATGCATGTCGCGCACGATGTGCACGCCGGGCGTGTCACGCGGCACGAGAATCATCGACTGCTGGTGATGGGTGGCCGGGTTGTCGGGGTCGGTCTTGCCCATGACGATCAGGATCTTGCAGTCCTCGTTCATGGCGCCCGAGGTGTACCACTTGCGGCCGTTGATCACGTAGTGATCGCCGTCGCGCTCTATACGGCAGCGGATGTTGGTGGCGTCGCTGCTGGCCACTTCGGGCTCGGTCATCGAGAACCCCGAACGGATTTCGCCGGCCAGCAGGGGCTCGAGCCACTGCCGCTTCTGCTCGTCGTTGCCGAACTGGGAGAGCAGTTCCATGTTGCCGACGTCGGGCGCCGAACAGTTGAAGACCTCCGGCGCCCATAACACCCGGCCCATGATTTCCTTGATGGGGGCGTAGTCGAGATTGCTCAGGCCGGGGCCGTGCGCGCCGGTCAGGAACAGGTTCCACAGACCCAGCGCACGGGCCCGCGCCTTCAGTGCCTGCATCAGTGGCGGCGTCCGATAGCGGGCAACGGTGGTCACCTGCTCGTGGTACAGGCTTTCCGCAGGCAAGACATGGTCGCGCATGAACTCGCCGACCCGGCGTTGCAGATCGATCGAGCGGGGGCTGTGCTGGAAGTCCATGAGCGGCTTTCTGAAGGAAGCGCCACGCGCGGCGCAACAAGTATCCTAACGCGCCGCGGCGGGCGGCAGCGATCGCGCTGCTGCGGGCAGCGGCAGCGGCAGCGGGACGCCGGCGCCCGCGACGCACTCCGGAATGGCCCGGCAGCAACCGAGCGCCCAGGTTCGACGGCGTGACTGCATTACGAAACCAGCCAGCCGCCGTCGACATCGACGGTGGTGCCGGTGACGAAGTCGTTTTCGATCACGAACAAAATGCCCTTGGCGACTTCCGCAGGCGTGCCCGCCCTGGGAATGACATTGCTGGCGGTCATCTTCTGGTAGAGCGCGGCGCGCTGGTCGCCCTGCACCGCCACCATCGGGGTGTCGATCGATCCCGGCGAGACCACATTGATGCGGCGCGGTGCAATCTCAGGGGCAACGGCGCGCACCAGCGCTTCCACCGCCGAGCCGACGCTCGACAGCGCGACCTGGCCCGGTTTGCATTTGCGTGCGGGCGATCCACTGACCAATACGATGGTGCCCCGTTCAGTCAGGTGCTTGCCCCCCAGCCTGACGACGTTGGCGTAGCCCCACAGCTTGTCGAACGAAGCCTGGTAGCCGTCGAGATCCATCGCCATGAAGGGCCCGATCGCCCGCTCGCCGCCGGTGGCGGAACTCACCAGGATGTCGAACGGTGCCAGCGATTCGAACAGCGCCGACAGCGCCGCCCGGTCACGCACATCGCATTTCGCGGCAGTGACCCCTTTGGGCAGATTGCCCGCCCGATCGGGATTGCGACTGATCACCGTGACCAGGGCCCCGCGAGCCGCCAGTTGTTCGGCCGTTGCCAGACCGATTCCCGAGGTGCCACCGAATACGATGGCCTTCTTGCCAGCCAGTTCCATTGTTTGCCTTTCGTTTGTCAATACGTTGCGTGAAATCTTCTGAACCGGCGCCGGGGACCAGCGCGCGTGAGGCTCATGCTGCTGCGGATGTATGCTGCCACGTTCGCGCGAGGATCTTGAAGATGATCAGAGAAAACCCATGACCACCGGTCCGCTTGCGGGTGTACGCATCGTCGATCTGACGGCTGTTGGCATGGGGCCGATGGCCACCCAGCTGCTCGGCGATTTTGGCGCCGACGTGATCAAGGTCGAATCGGCCGACGGCGATGTGTTCCGCCACGTGACGCCGCAGCGGCACGCCGGCATGAGCCATGCCTACCTGAACCTCAATCGCAACAAGCGCAGCGTGGTCCTGGACGCCAAGTCAGAGATCGGTCGGGCCGGCCTCATGACGCTGCTGGAAAGCGCCGATGTGTTCGTCTCGAATATGCGCGCACCGGCGCTGCGCCGCCTGGGTTTCGATGCCGGCACGTTGACCGCACGGTTTCCGCGTCTGATCCACTGCACCTGCTACGGTTACTCCGAGCGCGGGCCCTACGCCGGCCGCGCGGCGGTGGACGACACCATCCAGGCTGCCAGCGGTGTGGCCTGGCTGCAAGGCGATGCCGGCGCCAGCGCGCCGCAGTACGTCAAGACGGTGGTGGCCGACAAGGTCGTCGCGCTGTATGTCGCCAATGCCATCAGCGCGGCGCTCTATGAACGCGAAAAGAGCGGCGTCGGCCAGGCCGTCGAGGTGCCGATGTTCGAATGCATGGTGTCCTTCCTGGCGGTGGAACACCTGGCCGGCAAAACCTTTGTACCCGCTGAAGGGGGCACCGGCTATTCGCGACTGCTCAATGAATTCCGCCGGCCGTTTCGCACGCTTGATGGCTACATCGGCGTGGTGCCCTACACCGACGGGCAGTGGCAGCGCTTCTTCCAGCTGGCCGGTGAGCCCGCGATGGCCAGCGATCCGCGCTACAGCACGCAGTCGGCGCGCAGCCGGCACTTCACCGAGCTCTATGCGTTTCTGGATGCAATCCTCGCGCAAAAGAACACCGCGCAATGGCTGGCCCTGCTGGCGGCCGCCGACATCCCGTTCGCGCCGGTCAACTCGCTCGATGGCCTGCTGGACGATCCGCACCTGCTGGCCCTGGGCTTCTGGCGGCAGGTGGAGCACCCCACTGAAGGCACGCTGATGCAGACCGGCCTGCCGGTGCATTTCTCGCGGACACCCGCCGACGTGACCCGGCACGCGCCCTCGCTGGGCGAGCATACCGACGAACTGCTCGGCGCCAGCGCAGCGTCGGGCGGCAAATCCAAGACCTAGGAACCCGAGATGAAAACGCTGTTCAGATCGTTGATCGCCGCCGTGCTGCTGACCGGCACCACCTGCGCAGTGGCGCAGCCCTACCCTGCCAAAGCCATCCGCTTCGTCGTCGGCTTTCCGGCCGGCAGCAGCATCGATGTGGTCTCGCGGATCGTGCTCGATGACGTGCGTGCGCGCACCGGCGCCACCATCGTCATCGAAAACCGGCCGGGTGCGCTGGGCGCGCTGGGCATGGAGGTGGTGAGCCGCGCCGACCCGGACGGCTACACGCTGATGCCCAGTTCGAGCGCGACGCATTCGTCGGGTCCCCACCTGTCGCGGGTGGTGCAAAAACTCGAGCCGGTGAGCGCACTGACCCATATCGCGCGCACTGTGCGCTTCGACGTCGCGGTGGTCACCGCCGCCGCCGGACCGTACCCGAATGCGCGCGCGCTGATCGACGCGGCCAGGGCCAGACCGGAGGCGCTCACCTACGGGTTCGGTTCGGGCACCGGGCAGGTGGGCTCGGCCGCGTTCAGCCACGCCGCCGGCATCAAGGTGCGGCCCGTTCCCTACAAGGGTCAGCCGGCCGCGGTCATCGACCTGATCGGCGGCCAGATCGACTTCGTGTCATCCGATCTCGGCGCGGTGCTCGCGCTGCTCAAGCAGGGCAGGCTCAATGCGGTCGCGCTGCTCGCCGAGCGTCGCTCCGCGCTGCTGCCCACCGTGCCGACCGCGCAGGAAGCCGGCCTGCCCGCCATCACCCTGGGCGGCTGGATCGGCATCGACGGCCCGGCCCGGCTGCTGCCCGAGGTGTCCGCCTGGTGGGCCGACAAACTGCGCGCCACGCTGGCCACGCCCGAGGTGCAGGAAAAGCTTCGCGCGATCGGCATGGAGCCCGCACTGCTGATCGGCGAGGCCTTCGTTCGCTTCGTCGAAACCGAGCAGGAACGCTGGGGCAGCCACGCGCGCACCGCCGGCATTCAGCCTGAATAGGCGATGACCGTCCCTGCCACCGGTTGGCGCGCCCTGGTGTCCGGGTTCTCCGAGACTTGGGAAGGCGGGATTGATGCCGCAGAACCCGCGGAGATTTCAATGACAGCTGGCTGGCGGGGCGCGACCAGCCGGCATTTATCTGATCGCTGCCCGGGGAGCAGTTACACCCGAGCCCTGAAACACGCCACGGTTCAGGCCGTTTAGCCCTCGATTGCCTTGAACTGCCCGCTTTCAAGTTTGCCGGGCCGGCGTTTTCCCTCCGCATCGATCGTCACGCCGGTGGCGTTGCGGCCCTGATCGGTGAACACGCCCTCGAATCGACCACCGGCCGCGAAGAAATGGATGGCAGTGCCCGCGGCAGCGCCGTTCTCGAACTGGCCTTCGATGCGATCGCCGTTCTTGAAGTGGTAGACGCCAAGACCGGACATCAGTCCGGCCAGGAATGCGCCTTCATAACGTGAACCGTCGGGGAACCGGTAAGTGCCTTTGCCAGCAGGGCGCCCGTCAGTGAAGTCACCTTCGTAGCGCGCGCCATCGGCGAACTCCATGACGCCATTGCCGGCGGGCAGGTCATTGGCGAAGTCGCCGCTGTAGCGGTTGCCCTCCGGGAACCGCGCTTTGCCTTTGCCCTGGCGACGCCCGGCAACGAAGCTGCCTTCGTACTGGAAACCGGTCTTCACGGCCAGCTTGCCCTCGCCCATGAAAGTGCCGGCCTCGAAGCCGCCTTCATAACGATCTCCCGTCGCGAACACCATCACACCCTGGCCGCTCGGGCGATCCGCCTTGAACGCGCCAATGTAATGATCGCCATTGAGCCAGCGCTGCTCGCCCTGGCCTTCGCGGATGCCGTTTACGAAATCGCCGTTGTAGTCACCGCCGGTCTTGCTGACGAGACGCCCTTTGCCGTGCGCCTTGCCGTCGCGGAGTTCGCCGTACAAGGTGCTGCCGTCAGCGAGCACCTTGGGGCCTGGCGCAGCTGCTTGGGGTTGAGTCAACAGGGCCAGCTGCTGGGGTGCCGCCGCTGGCGCCTGCACCGACGGTGCAACCGAGCGCGCCAGACCGGTCTCGGCCTGCGCGAGAACCGTTGGCGCCGGGCGCGCCGCAGGGCTGGGCGCCGGCGCCGGCGCTGGCAATGAACTGGCGACCACGGGTGCCGGCGCAGACGAAGGCGGGGCCGTCGCAGTGGGAGCCGGAGCGAATGCCACCGGTGCAGGAGCAGGCGCAGATGTCACAGGCGCAGATGCCGCAGTTGCCGGCCCAGCGGCAGCAGCCGATGCCTGCGTACCACTGGATCGACGGCTGCCAGCATCGTTGTTCGACATCTGCTGCAGTCGGCTCTTCGCCAGGATGGCGAACACCCCGTCGGGGAACTGATTGATGTACGCGTCGAATTCTCTGGGATCTCTGCTGTCCTTGATCGATTCCCAGAAGGTTCGTTCGATGTTCATGCGGACATCGACGCTGGGTGCGGAGACCGGCGCAACAGTGACGGCGCTGCCGCCCTCGCCGGTGAACGCGAAATCGCCGCGCAGGCTGGAAGAATCCCAGGGCACCTGCTGACCCTTGGTGTCGGCCAGCACGCCTTCACGAACCCGCTTGAGCGTGAGTTCGATCGGCTGGTTGGCCGCGGTCATGTTGCGCAGCAGGTGCTTGGTGAAGACACCATTGCGCCCGGTACCCTCGCGGGCGACCTGGCCAGGCGCCGTGGCATAGGCGATCAGGGTGCCCGGCGGGGCGCTCATCTGGGCCAGGCCTGTGGCGGTGAAACGCACCGTCGAGGCGAAGGGGTTGTCGCGGCAGGCGTCGAGCACGAGGATGTTGGCGCGGGTGCGCGCACGGTCCATGCGCTGCAGGACTTCGGAGACATCGAGGCTGTAGAAGGTGACGTCGTCTTCCTGTTTCACCTTGGCGTCGACCGGGATCAGGTAGTTGCGGTCGCGGACCTGGATGGCATGGCCGGCGAAGTAGAAGAGCGCGACATCGCCGTCACGCAGGCGAGTGCCGAATTCCTGGATGGCCTGGAACATCGTGTCGCGGCCGGTGTTTTCACGGAGCATGACGTCGAAGCCGGCCTGCTTCAAGGCGGCAGCGATATCGCGCGCATCGTTGACCGCACTGCGCAGTTCATTGCCCGGATAGGCATTGTTGCCGATGACCAGGGCGTGCCGCGCCGCCCAGGCTGCCGCAGGGGCGCCGGCGAGAACGCAAACTGCCATGGCGAACACAGCCGTTCGCATCAGCGCGATCAATCCGAGAGTGTTTGCCATCGCGTTTTCAAAGCTTCATGCCGCCGGACTCGAGGGAATCTGAGAGCGGGCATCGCGGTCAATAGGGATGTCAGCCTTCCATGGTACGCCGGCAGCTGCCGAAGGGGTTGCTCAGGCGTGCGTGCGCATGATCCGCCATGTTCTCGGTCCCGCCGCCGTCATGGCCACCCCTTCCAGGGCCCCATTGCGAAGCGACATCACAGCCGATGCGCCCGCAGCCCCGCTCGGCAGCTGGAACGTCGCGCGCTCGCCCCGCACCCGGCTTTCGGCCCACGCCTGATCTGGCAGTCCTGCCAGCGGGCTGCCGTCGATCCGCCAGTCAATCGTCGCCACCTGGAATTGCTGCGTGATGGTCAGGCTCAGGCGCGCTGCCGGCGCGCCCTCGAAGCCGCCCCGCCAGACACCGGCGAACGAGGCCGGCACGATCCAGAGGTGCAACGTGCTTTCTTTGAGCCGCCCGACCGGCTTGTTCGGCGCCGGCAGGGTGATGCTGCGATCGGGCTGCCAGTCGGCCATGTCCCAGTCGTGCGACACGATCCGCGTGCCCGGTGCCAGGCGCAGCAGCCGCGGGCGCAAGGCGAGGTTCACGTCCGGCAGCAGATAGAGCGTGATCACGCTCGCGCCGCTCAGGTCGGTCTCGAACAGATCCTGGGTCGCGAAGCGCGCCAGTGCAGCCACGCCGGCCGCCTGCGCATGCCTGCGCGACAGCTCGACCAGCTGCGGATCGATCTCGACGCCCAGCCCTGGAATGCCGAAGCGGCGCGCCGCGCTGATCACGACCCGGCCGTCGCCGCTGCCCAGATCGACCAGGCGGTCGCCGGCGCGCACCTGCGCGAGTTCGAGCATCCCGTCGACCACTGTCTGGGGCGTCTGGACATAGGGCACCTCCTCGATGCCCATCGGCGCGCTGTTCGGCGCCAGTGGCATGGCTGCGACCGGCGTGCCGGGGACAGTCGCCGTGCAGCCCGGCAGCGCCGCCGCCAGCAGGCCGGCCAGAAATGCGCGCCGGTCGAGTCGCCGGTCGAGTCGCCGCTTGGGTGGCCGGTCGAGTCGCTGCTCGTGTGGCAGTCGCATGAATTCTCCATCGTGGTGCGGCTGCGAAATCATGTCCGCAAAGCCTCGAGAGTAGCGCGTCCGCGGGACGGCCCCGCACATCGTGGCAACATTGCGCCCTTGCGGCGCGCAGCGTCGACCCCATATCTCTCACGGCGCCGTGCGCCGACCCTATTTCGTTTGTCCGGAGCCCAGCTATGATTGACACCACCCTCGAGAAATTTCAGGCCGACGTCATCGACGCGTCGATGACGCAGCCGGTGCTGGTCGATTTCTGGGCGCCTTGGTGCGGACCCTGCAAGTCGCTCACGCCCCTGCTCGAGAAGCTGGAGCAGGCCTACCAGGGCCGCTTCAAGCTGGTCAAGGTGAACACCGAGGAACAAAAGGAGCTGGCCACGCACTTCCGGATCAAATCGATCCCGACCGTGTTCGTGGTGGTCGGCGGGCGCCCGGTCGATCAGTTCCAGGGGGCCTTGCCCGAAGGACAGGTGCGCGAGTTCATCGACCGGTTCATGCCCAACCCGGCAGATATCGAGCTCGATGCCGCCCTGCAGGCCTTGCAGGCTGGCGACAAGGTAATCGGCGTGGCGCACCTGAAGAAGGCGATCGCGCTCGACCCGGCCAACGATGAAGCCCGGCTGACTTATGCGCAGGTTCTGCTCGAGGACGACGACGCGGCGGCCGCGCAGGCTCAGCTCGACGCGCTCTCCGCGGTGGCCGCGCAGGACCCGCAATCCCAGGCCCTGGCGGCGCAGGTGAAGGCGGTGCTCGAAGAAAACCGCCTGCCCCCCGCGCCGGAGCTCGACGCGCGCATCGCCGCCAATCCGGCCGATCTGGCGGCCCGCCTTGCGCTGGCCCGGCACTGCATTGCGCACAAGGCTTGGGAGCAGGCGATGGAGCAGTTGCTCGAGATCGTCCGCCACGACCGAAAATTCGAGGACGACATCGGCCGAAAGACGATGATCCAGGTTTTCGATCTGGCCAGTTCGCAGCCCCAGCTGGTGGCGGCCTGGCGGCGCAAACTCAGTTCGGTCCTCTTCTGATCCGGCGGTTCTGAGAGAATCCCGCCCCATGCTGCCCAATCAGACAGAACTGCTCGTCGCCACGTTTCGCCATGCGGCCGGTGCGCTGATCGCCGCGCGCGCTGCTGAACTCGGCGCCGCGGCACCGGTCGCGCCGGTCGTGCCTGCCGTCGAACTCGATCGTCCGAAGCAGGCGGCCCATGGCGATCTCGCCTGCAATCTCGCGCTCCAGATGGCCAAGCCGCTGCGCATGAATCCGCGCCAGCTGGCCGAAGAACTCGCCCGCCGGGTGCGTGAATTCGACGCCTCGAACGACGGCGCGGGGCTGATCGACGCGCTCGAGATTGCCGGCCCCGGTTTCATCAACATCCGGCTTTCGCAGGGGGCGCGTCTCGCGGTCGTGAGTGCGGCGCTGCGCGAAGCGGACGCCTTCGGCCGCAATGCCCGTGGTGCGGGCCGCCCGGTGCTGGTCGAGTTCGTGTCGGCCAATCCCACCGGCCCACTGCACGTCGGCCACGGCCGGCAAGGCGCTCTGGGCGACGCGCTGTGTGCGTTGCTGGCGGCCAACGGCTGGGCAGTGTCGCGCGAGTTCTATTACAACGACGCCGGCGCACAGATCGCCAATCTCGCCTTGTCGGTTCAGGCCAGGGCGCGCGGCATCGCGCCCGATGACGAACGGTTTCCGGCGGCCGGCTATCGCGGCGATTACATCATCGAGATTGCCCGTGATTTCCTGGCCGGCAAGACGGTGTCGGCCGAGCGCGTCGAACCGGTGACCGGCACCGGCGACCCCGACGACCTCGACTCGATCAGCCGCTTCGCGGTGGCCTGCCTGCGCAACGAACAAGACCGCGATCTGCGGGCCTTCGGTGTGCGCTTCGACAATTACTACCTGGAGTCGTCGCTGTATGCCGACGGCAGCGTCGAAGCGACGGTGCACGGGCTCACGGCGGCCGGCAAGACATTCGAAGAAGGGGGCGCGCTCTGGCTGCGCACAACCGACTACGGTGACGACAAGGACCGCGTGATGCGCAAGTCCGACGGCGGCTACACCTACTTTGTGCCGGACGTCGCCTATCACGTGACCAAATGGCAGCGCGGCTTCCAGAAGGCCATCAACGTCCAGGGTTCAGACCACCACGGGACCATCGCGCGGGTGCGGGCCGGCCTGCAGGCGCTGGGCACGGGCATCCCGGCCGGATTCCCCGATTACGTCCTGCACAAGATGGTCACCGTGATGCGTGGTGGTGAAGAGGTGAAGATCTCGAAGCGGGCGGGCGGTTATGTCACCCTGCGCGATCTCATCGAGTGGAGCGGCGGCGGCGGTGATGGCGGTGATGGTGATGGCGATGGCGATGGCGATGGCGATGGCGATGCGCAGGGAATTCCGCAGGGGGATGGCAACGCCTTGCCCGCGGATGTGCTGCGGCGTGGCCGCGATGCGGTGCGGTTTTTTCTGATCTCGCGCAAAGCCGACAGCGAATTTGTCTTCGATGTCGACCTCGCGCTCGCGCAGACCGACGAGAACCCGGTCTACTACGTGCAATACGCGCATGCCCGCATCTGTTCCGTGTTCGCGCAGGCGGCCGAGCGCGGTGGTCCCGACGAAGCGGCCGTGCTGGCCGCGCTGGGCGGGGCCGCTGACACCGCTGCGGTTCTGGCGCCCCTGACCCTGCCCAGGGAATATGCCCTGGCGGCTCGTCTGGCGGCTTTCCCAACCATGGTAGCCGACGCGGCAGACGATCTCTCGCCACACGCAATTGCTTTTTATCTCAAAGACTTAGCATCGGAACTTCATAGTTACTATAATGCAGAAAGGTTTCTTGTCGATGACCCGGCAGTGCGCCTCGCCCGGTTGACACTGCTGGCGGCGACGCGGCAGGTGCTGCGCAACGGACTGGCGCTGATCGGCGTCTCGGCCCCCGAAAGGATGTGATGAGTCTCGCCGAAACTCGCGGCCTGCGGCGCCAGAATGGCGGCACCCTGCTCGGGTTCATGCTGGGTCTGGTGCTCGGACTTGCGGTGGCGGTGGTGGTGGCGCTGTTCATCACGCGCACGCCGGTGCCGTTCGTGAACAAGACCGGCCGCTCGACCGATCGGATCATCGAATCCAAATCGGCGGCCGATGCCCCCGATCCGAACAAGCCCTTGCAGAGCAAGTCGCGCCCGGCGGCCCCGCCGCCCGCTGCGGCTGATTCGGCGACGAACGGATCGGGTGCGCCGTCCGACCCCAGAGAGGCTGCTGGCGGGCTGGCGCCTGAACCGCGCGCGGGCGAGACCAGGCCGGCTGACGGCAAATCCGGCGATGTCAGAATTCCCGAAAGCAAGCCATCCGAACCGAAGACGGCCGACGTGAAACCATCGGACGCCAAGGGGTCGGATGCCAAAGCGGCTGATCCGGCACGCGAAGAGCGTTCTTCGTTCCTGCTGCAGGCCGGCGCTTTTCGCACGCTCGACGATGCCGAGAGCATGCGTGGCAAGCTGGCTCTGCTGGGTTACGAGGCACGCGTCCTGAGTGCCGACGTCAACGGTCAGACCATGTATCGCGTTCGAGTGGGGCCGTACCCGAAAGTCGACGACGTCAACCAGATCCGGTCGCGTCTCGCCGAAAACGGCATTGAAGCGGCAATTGTCCGCCAGCGCTGAAGGAGTTTGAAACGATGTCCGCCCCCCTGAATGCCCACACCCGGTTGCTTCTCAAGAGCGCTGCTGCCAGCGCAGCCTGGTTCACGCTGGCCCCCGCGTTTGCCCAGAACGGCCCCAAAGAGGGTGCCGAGTATCGCGTCGTGCAGCCAACCCAGCCCACCGATAGCGGTGCCAAGCTCGAGGTGCTCGAGTTCTTCTGGTATGGCTGTCCGCACTGCTTTTCGCTCGAGCCCACTGTCAAGGAGTGGGTGAAGAAGCTGCCTGCCGATGTCGCGTTTCGCAAGGTGCACGTCGCCCTCGGCCCTGCCTGGGCGCCGCACCAGCAGCTCTATTACACGCTCGAGGCAATGGGCAAGACGCCCGCGATCGACGAAAAAATCTTCAGCGCGCTGCACGTCGAACAGATCTCGCTCGACAAACCCGACCGGATGGCAGACTTCCTGGCCAGGCAGGGCGTCGAGCGCAAGGTGTTTCTCGACACTTATGGCTCGTTCGCGGTCAGCACGCGGATGAAAAAAGCCAACCAGCAGGCTCAGGCCTGGGGGCTCGATGGCGTGCCGGCGCTCGCCGTGAACGGCAAGTACTACACCGCGCCGGCGATGGCGCGCGGCAATGCGCAGGTGCTGCAGGTGGTCGACCATCTGCTGGGCGTCGAGCGCAAAGCGCGCAAATAAATACCGGCGCACCGGTGACCGCAATGCTCATCACCGATGCGTTGGGCCGCCGGCACCCGCCGGCGCAGGTGCCGGCCCGCATCGTGTCGCTGGTTCCTTCGCTGACAGAACTGCTGTTTGCCCTTGACCTCGGCGCCCAGGTGGTCGGGCGCACCGGCTTTTGCATTCACCCGCGCGAGGCCGTGCGTGCGGTGCCCAAACTGGGCGGCACCAAAGATGTCGATCTGGTGGCGGTGCGCGCGCTTGCACCCACCCACGTGCTGGTCAACATCGACGAGAACGAACGCGCGGCCTTCGAAGCGCTCGAGCAGTTTGTGCCCCACGTCATCGTCACCCATCCGATCGAGGTCGAGGACAACTTCGCGCTCTATGACCTGTTGGGCACGCTCTTCGATCGTGTGCCGCAGGCGCAGGGCCTGACGGCTGCTCTGCGGGCTGAATTGGCGGCCTGCGCCCGGTCGACGCTGCCCTGGCGAAGGGTGCTCTACCTGATCTGGAAGAACCCCTGGATGACGGTGAGCCAGCAGACCTACATTGCCCGCATGCTCGCCCAGGTGCGCCTGATGGCGGTTTCCCCCGCTTCTCAGGACCGTTATCCGGTGGTCGATCTGCCGGCCTTCGAGCCGCGTCATTTCGATGCCGTCCTGATGTCGAGCGAACCCTTCCGATTTCAGGAGACTCACGCGCAGGCGCTGGCCGCCGAGCCCTGGATGGCGGGCCGACCGGTTCAGCTCATCGACGGCGAAATGACCTCCTGGTACGGCGTGCGGGCGATCAACGGGCTGCGCTACCTGCGTGCCTATCGCGATGCCCTCGACGCGGCGGTCGCGCCGCCCGCGGCGTCGTGAATCCCATGCGCCTGTGGCGCCTGTGGGGCCTGGCGGGGTGTACGCTGCTGCTGGCCGCCTGTGCGACGCCGCCCGCCCAGCGCGTGCCCGAGCGCGTGCCCGAGCGCGTGCCCGAGCGCGCGGCAGGCGCGGCAGGCGCGGCAGGCGCGGCCAAGCCGCCGGTGGCCGCCCCGCGGGGCGGCGGCTACTACCTCGACGACGGGCCGGGCGAAACTGCACCTGATCCGAATGCGATCGCCGACGCCCGGCCGCGGCGCGAAGCGCTCCATGCGCGCGCGAACCGTCCCTACGTGGTGTTCGATCGGCAGTACGTCCCGATGACACGACTGGAGCCCTATCGGGAGCGCGGTGTGGGCTCCTGGTATGGCCGCAAGTTTCATGGTCAGCGCACCTCGAGCGGCGAGGTCTACGACATGTACGCGATGACGGCGGCGCACCCCACGCTGCCGATCCCAAGCTATGTGCGGGTCACCCATGCCGGCAATGGCCGCAGCGTGGTGGTTCGAGTCAACGATCGCGGACCGTTTCTGCATGGCCGGCTGATCGACCTGTCCTGGACCGCGGCGGCCAAACTCGGGTATGTGCAGACCGGCAGCGGTGAGGTCGATGTTGAACTGCTCACCGAGCCCAGCGCCTTCGGCGAGGCCAGGGGATCGGATGCGAGGGCACAGGCGGATGCCGGACCGGCCCTGACGATGCTGCCGGTGGCCGACGGGCCGGCGCCGCGCGAACGGCTCGATGTCGAAACGGTCATCGCCCCGCCGGTGGTTTCTCAGCCAGCGCCACAGACCGCACCCGCCGCACCTGCCGCACCCGTCGCACCTGCCGCACCCGCCGCACCCGCCGCACCCGCCGCACCCGCCGCACCCGCCGCACCCGCCGCACCCGCCGCACCCGCCGCCGCGGCAGCGACCGCCGCATCGGCTCTGCCGATTCCGGCGGGGGCCCCGGCCCCCGCGGCCCCGATCATCCAGGGACTGTATCTGCAGATCGGCGCCTTCGGTCAGCGCGACAATGCCCTCGCCGCGCGGCAGCGCGTTGCCGCAGCGCTTGGCATTGCGCCCGAAAAAATTCTGATTCAACCCGCTGGAGCGGTGTTTCGAGTCATGACCGGCCCCTATGAGCACCGCAGCGACGCCCTGGCCACAGCCGAGAAGGTCCGGCTTGCCACAGATCTGCGGCCCATACCGGCGACGCTTACCCGCTGACGCACTTGTCAGCCGCTCATTCGTCCGCTGCGCGCAAGGTCATGGCCAGCGCGTAGAGCGCATCGCGTGGCGCACCGGTGATTTCATGCGCGAGCCGGGCCGCTCGCGAGGGCGGCAGTTCGCCGAGCAGACAAGTGAGAATGCGCCGCGTCTCGGGCTCGATGGTGGCGGCCGTGCCCGCACGACCCGGCTCATCGGGGACCTGCGCACGTTCAACCGCCACCACGAATTCGCCGCGCCGGCGCTCCGGTTTGCCGTTCAGCCAGGCCCGCGCCTGGCCGGCCTCGACAACTGCGATTTCCTCGAACAGTTTGGTCAGTTCGCGCCCGATCACCAGCATGCGCTCGGGGCCGAATTCGGTGGCGAGATCGGCCAGCAGTTCGTCTATCCGGTGCGGCGCCTCGTAGAAAACCAGCGCGCTGCCGCTGCTCAGCGCTGCTAGAGCAAGCACCGCCAGCCGCTCGCGGCGGGCGCGGGCGCGCGCCGGGAGGAAGCCTTCGAACAGGATCGGTCCCTCGCGCAGGCCGGCGGCCGACAGCAAGGTGGCCAGCGCGCTCGGCCCGGGTATCGGCACCACGTTGAAACCAGCGGCGCGCACGGCGGCGACCACCTGCGCACCGGGATCGCTGATCGCCGGGGTGCCGGCGTCGCTGACCAGCGCAACCGACTTGCCTTCGCGCAGCAGGCCGACGATCTGCTGGGCTGCTGCCTGCTCGTTGTGCGCCCGGGCGCTGATCAGGCGCGCCGACGACCCCGCGTGCTGCAGCAGGATCCGGCTGACGCGGGTGTCTTCGGCTGCGACCACGTCGACCGAGCACAGGGTCTGGGCGGCCCTTGGGCTTAGGTCGGAGAGATGACCGATGGGCGTTGCCACTACATACAATCCGGGCGTCATGGCCAAGCCTTCCACTTACGTTGCCGTCTCGCCGACGCAGCGCGCCGGCAGCCTGGCCGAGGCGCAGGCCCTTGATTATCTTCGTTCGCAGGGCTTGCGCCCGGTCGCCGCCAATGTCCGCCTGCGCTGCGGCGAGCTCGACCTCATCATGGCCGATGGTGAGCAGTGCGTTTTCATCGAGGTCCGGCAGCGCAGCAGCGATCGATTCGGCGGGGCGGCGGCCAGCGTCACCGCGCGCAAACAGTCGCGGGTGCGGGCTGCGGCGCAGGCCTGGCTGCAGCACCGCCTGGGCGCGAGACCCTGGCCACCCCTGCGCTTTGATGTCGTCGCTTTCGAAGGAAAGCGCCTGGTCTGGCTTCGCGGTGCCTTCTGATCTGCGGCCCCTGCCTTGCGGCCAGCCGCTTGCTTGTCCCGGGGGCCTGGATTGCGCCTGGTTATAATCTCAGCACCATGAGCCTGATTGCACGAATTTCGCGTCACTTCGACGACAGCGCCCAGCTCAAGCTGGCGAGCGCCGAGCGTCTGGCCCCCCCCATCGCCCAGGCGATCGAGGTGGCGGTTGCGGCGCTGGCGGCCGATCGAAAGATCATGGCCTGCGGCAACGGCGGGTCTGCCGCCGACGCCCAGCATCTGGCGGCCGAGCTGGTCGGGCGCTTCGAGCGCGAACGCCCTGAACTGGCCGCGATCGCCCTGACCACCGATTCATCCATCCTCACCGCAGTCGCCAACGACTACCATTTCGACGAAATATTCGCGCGCCAGGTTCGGGCGCTGGGGCAAGGCGGCGATGTCCTGGTGGCCATCTCGACCAGCGGCAATTCGCTCAATGTCATCAACGCCATTCAAGCGGCGCAGCAGCGTGCCATGACCGTCGTCGCCCTCACCGGCAAAGGCGGCGGCAGGATCGCCGAGATGCTGCGCGATACCGACGTTCATATCTGCGTGCCTCACGAGCGCACCATGCGCATCCAGGAAGTTCATTTGCTGATCGTGCATTGTCTGTGCGACGGCATCGATGCCGCTTTGCTGGGTGACGCGCCCTGAACGGGCGCCACTCGGCCGAGCCCCAACCGGAAAGCCACACCATGAATCACCAGACCAGCCCGGGCGCCCATCGCGCCATCCTGCGTGCCGCGTCGTTGCGCCATGTTCTGCTGGCCGGTGTGCTTGCGGCCTCGGCATGGCTGTCGGCCTGCGTGCCGCTGGTCGTGACCGGCGCTGCGGTCGGGGCCCTGGCCGCCACTGATCGACGCACGCTGGGCGCGCAGACCGACGACCAGGCGATCGAGCTCAAGGCCCTGGGGCAGGTGCGCGACACCATCCCGCCGGCCGGCGGTGTCTCCATCACAAGCTACAACCGCAAAGTTCTGCTGACCGGTCAGGTGTCCGACGAGGCAACCAGGAGCCGGGTCGAACAACTGGTGGCCAGTCTGCCCAATGTGCGCGGCGTGCACAACGAAGTGAGTATCGCCGGGCGCGCGGGCCTGGGTACCGCAACTGCCGACATTGCGCTCACCGTGCGGGTGAAGACCGCCATGTTTGGCGATAGGAACATCGATTCCCAAACAATCAAGATCGTCACCGAGACCGGGATCGTCTACATGATGGGCCTGGTCACGCGCGTCGAGGGCGAGCGTGCCGCGAAGGTTGCCAGCCAGGTGTCGGGGGTTAGCCGGGTAGTGACTGTGTTCGAATACATCGGTAGTTAGGATGCCGTCGACGTTGAATCCTTGAGCCGGTTTTACGTCCGCTTTAAGAGCGTATACATATTGAATGTATACATACTAATTAGCAAAATTCGGCATGAACTCCACAACCGTATCTTCGCCGGCCGTGCTGGTCGTGGGCGGCGGCATCGGCGGCATGGCGGCCGCGCTGGCCCTCACCCAGTCTGGATTCAAGGTCGAGCTGTTCGAGCAGGCGCCTGAGATCGGCGAGATCGGCGCCGGCATCCAGCTCGGGCCGAATGCGTTCGCCGCCGCTGACGCCCTGGGCTGCGGGCCGCAGGCCCGGGCGCGCGCCGTCTACAACGAAGAGCTGGTCATGATGGACGCGGTGGACGCCTCAGAAGTCGCCCGCATGCCGGTCGGGCAGGCGTTTCGCGATCGCTTCCAGAACCCCTACGCGGTCATTCATCGCGCCGACATCCATCAGTCGGTGCACGAGGCCGTGCGGCTGCGCCCTGAGGTCAGGCTGCACGCCGGGACCCGCATCGACCGGGTCGAGCTCGACGACACTGGCGCCACCCTCGTCGACGCACACGGTCGCTGCCATCGAGGGCTCGCCGTGATCGGCGCCGACGGTGTCCGCTCGGCCGTGCGTGCGCACCTGCTCGGTGACGCGCCGCGCGTGTCGGGTCACGTGGTCTACCGCGCGGTCGTGCCGCGCGAAGACATGCCGCCCGATCTTCGCTGGAACTCGGCCGCGCTCTGGGCCGGGCCCGACTGCCACCTGGTGCACTACCCCCTGCGCGGTGGCGAGCAGTACAACCTGGTGGTGACGTTTCACAGTCGCGACCAGGAAGAATGGTCGGTGCGCGAGGGTTCGCGTGACGAGGTGTTCTCGTACTTCGAGGGCATCGACGCGCAGCCCCGGCAGCTGCTCGACAAGCCCAGCTCCTGGCGGCGCTGGGCAACCGCCGACCGCAACCCGGTACCGTGCTGGGGACAAGGGCGGGCCACGCTCCTGGGCGACGCCGCCCATCCAATGCTGCAGTACCTGGCGCAAGGCGCCTGCATGGCGCTTGAGGACGCCGTCACACTGCGCGAGGCTTTGCGGGTCTGTGATCGCGATCTCGAGGCGGCGTTTCGTCTCTACGAAGAAAAGCGCATCGTGAGGACCGCCCGGGTGGTGCTGTCGGCGCGTGAAATGGGCCGTCTCTATCACGCCAGGGGCGTCGAGCGGCTGGTCCGCAATGCTTTGTTCAAAGGGCGTACGCCCGAGCAGTACTACGACCGCGTCGCGTGGCTCTACGGCTGGACTGTCGAGAATTGCCTCGACTGATGCCCACCGCCCAGACAGAGCCCATGCAATCGATGCCCGGCCATCTCATCCGGCGCCTCCATCAGGTGGCGGTCCAGCTGTTTGCCGCATCGCTTGGCGATGAACTCACCCCGGTGCAGTTCGGCGCTCTGGCTGCCCTCGGCCAGACCCCCGGCCTGGATCAGGCGGCGCTGAGTGCGGCCATCGGCTACGACCGTGCCACCATCGGTGGTGTGATCGACCGCCTGCAGGCGCGCGGCCTGGTCGCCCGCTCTGCGGACGCCAATGATCGGCGTCTGAAACGGGTAACCCTTACCGCGGCGGGCCGGGCATCGCGGCTGAGTCGGTCGTTCAGATCTGAGTCGGTCGTTCAGATCTGCGCGGGCCAGCCCAGTCGGGCGCAGGCCTCTTGGAACCGCTCGAAAAGATCCGCCTCGTCACGCCCATGCAGATGCAGGACCGCGTAGCGGTGGCTGCCCAGCCACTTGAGCTCGCGGGCGAGGCTGGCGCCGTGTCTGGGGAACCGCAGCAGCAGTGCATCGGGGTGCGCGCGGCGCAGCCAGGCCAGACCTGGTGGCGACGCGGCAGGTGGCGCCTGCCCATCGAAGCGGCGAAACACGAAGCTGGCCGCGGCGCCGCCGCGAGGTGGCAGGCGCGGCAGCTTCGCGGGATCATGCCCGCAGGCCAGCGCGATCGCCATCGTGTAGACATCCTGGCCGGTGACCCGGTGATACAGATCGGCCAATTGCGAGGCCAGGCGTGGATTGAACTCGATCACCTTCAGCGCATCGGTGGCCGAATCGTAGAAAAACTCCATGTTGAAAAAGCCGTGCGTGAACCCGGCTGCTTTCAAGAAGCGCCGCGCGACGTCGATGGCACGCTGCTGCACGGCTTCAGGCAGTTTCGAGGGATACGAGAAGCGCAGAAACGCCTGCGTGCCGCGATACATGATCGAGTCGACCACGCCCAGCGGGCGCAGTTCGCCCGCGATCAGGTACCCGTCCAGGTTGAACTGGGCGCCGCTGAAGGGCTGCTCGGCAAGCATGTGATTCGCGTTCACCGGGAAATGCACCCGCTGGTCGGCGACATCGTCGAAGGGTTTGACCAGCCGGCGAATGATCCAGGTCTCGAACCGCCCGAATCGGGTCAGCGCGGCCAGCTCCTCCCGGCTCGCCACACGCCGGGCCAGGACCGAATAAGCCGCCTTGATCGGTTTTACGAACAGCGGGTACTCGAGCGCCTCGGGCGGCGCTTCGCCGTATTCGAAAGGCAGCAGAAAAAAGGGCAGATTGGCCGCGGGCGCCACCTCCTGGAGCAGTTCGCGCATGGCCAGCTTGTGCTGGCAGCGCAGGATCGCGTCCGGCGCCGTTCCGGGCAGGCCCATGCGCTCGGCGAGCAGAGCGGCGGCAAGCGCGCCGAACTGCTCGTTGTGCGACACCACCCCGGCGAGCTGACCCTGGTGACGACGCGCCAGACCGTCGACCCAGGCCTGGATGTCGAACCAGAGCAGGCGGGCGTTCTGCGGGAACGAAAACAGATCGAAGCCGGCGTGCAGCAGCCGATAGCGGTCCTGGCGTTCAGCGATGGCCAGGGCATCCCAGTCGTAGCCGAACAGGGTCAGGACCTGCGCAGGCGATTCGCTCATCGATCAGACCGACTTCACAATCTGCTACTTAAGTTGGATAGGCATGGCCGCAGGCAGTAACTACACTCCGCTTTCACTCCGCTGGTGGCCCGCCATGATCGTCGAATCGACCCGTCCCGAACTGACACCGCACGCGGGCGAAGCGCCGCAATCGGGCGCGAATCGCTCGCATGTGCCGCGTCACAGTGGAGCCCCGCGGCGCGCCGGCCTGTTGTCGCTCGCCGCGTTCGCGGTGGCCACGATGGGCCTCGCCAGCTGGCTGCTGCTCGAGCGGCCCGCGGTGCAGCCGCGCCCGGCGCCGCCAGTCGATTTCGTTGCGCTCGATGGCCAGCGGCTCGCGCTGCGCTCGTATCAGGGTCAGGTTCTGCTGGTGTCGTTCTGGCGGGCCGACTGCCCCGCCTGCGATCGGCAGATGAGCATGGTTTCGCGATTGCACCATCAGCTGCACAACCAGGGGCTGCGCGCGATCGCAGTTTCTGCACCGGATCAGTCGGCCGTCAAGGCGCGCGACTTCGCCCGGCGGCTCGCCCTGACGTTTCCGTCGGCGCTCGATGCGCGCGGCGAGCTGGCTCGCCAGCTCGGCCCCATCGATTCCCTGCCCGCGCATATTCTCGTCGATCGCAACGGCATGATCGTTCAGCGCCTGGACGGCGATGTTTCGCCGGCACTGCTCGAAGGCCGGATCAGCGAGGCGCTGGCCAGCCAGTAGCAGCGCTGCCCACCAGGCTTGTCGTGGCTCACGCCGGCTCGATCGCCTCTGGCGACCAGGAATCGCGAGGTCATGTTGCAGGCGGCGACCACATCGGCGGGCTCCTGGGTGTCTTGCGACACATAGGGGATACGGGGCATGACAGCGAACTCCGTTCGAGGAATGTGTCAGGGGGCCCAGCCGCCTGAAAAAGAGATGGCCTGTCCGGCGAAAAAATTGACCTCGGACGATGCCAGAAACACCGCGAACAGCGCGTCTTCCTGCGCGGTCCCCAGCCGGCTGGCGGGCACCTCGCGGCGCAGCCGTTCCTGGAACGCCGGCAGGGCCTGGACCTCGGGTCCGTAGTACATCGGGTTCTCGACGAAATTCTGTGCGATCAGATTGACCTGCACATTGTCCGGCGCCACTTCGACGCCCACTGCGCGAACATAAGAGGCCTGGGCGCCGCGCGCCGCGGCGTAGGTCGAGGTGCGCTTCTGACCGCGCAGGGCGATGGCGCTGCCCATCACCACGATCTTGCCAGCCCGGCGTTCGAGCATCTGGGGCAGGGCGCCGCGGCACAGTCCGGGCAGCGGGTCGACAATGTGGGCGAAGACATGCCGGAACTCCTCGTCGCTGACCTGAGCGGCGCGAGTCGACGGGGCTGGCACGCCAAGATTGGCGATCACCACATCGACCCGGCCGGCCGCTTTGACCGCGGCTTCGGCGGCCGCGCCACCGTCCATGGCGCGGCTGTCGGCGATGACCACCGCGCCGTACGCCGCGAAGGCCTCGCACAGCACCGGACCCATGAAGTCATTGGCCAGGGTGATGAGCACACGCTTGCCTGCCAGGCTGTCGCCGATTCTGTTCATGTTTCGCTCCCGGGGATCGCCGCGTCTGGTTGCCTGCAGGGCGCGAGTATGACATTGGCGGGCTGCCCGCGCGCGGGGCCTGTGGCAGACTCGCGGCATGTCGAAACAGCCCTCCCGATCGGTGGCCTCGGCCGCTGATGAACCCCTGCCGATCTACCTGATCTCGCCCTCCAGCGCAGTGGCGGCCGACGCGCCGCTGGCGCTCAGCCTGGAGAACCTGCGGGCCGCGGGTTTTGTCCCTGTGCTCGATCCAGGCGCGTTGCGCACCCATCAGCGTTTCGCCGGCACCGACAGCCAGCGGCTGGCCGCCTTTCAGCGCGCCGCCGCGCAGCCGGCGCCGGTGGTGATGATCACCAGAGGGGGGTATGGCCTGACCCGCCTGCTGCCGGGGCTCGACTTCAAGGCGCTCGCACGCTCGCGCAAGGCCTGGGTGGGTTATTCCGATTTCACCGCGTTTCAGCTCGCGATGCTGGCGCAGGCCCGCGCGATCACCTGGTCGGGGCCGGCCCTGCTCGATGACTTCGCCGCCGCACCGGGAACGCCGCCCGACGAGACCACGGTCGAGACCCTGCGCGATGCGCTTGCCGGGCGTCTGGAGATCGTCGGCTTTCGCGCCGGTGGCCCGCAAGGGGTCGATGTCCGGGGCACCTTGTGGGGCGGCAATCTCACCGTGCTGTGCAGCCTGATCGGCACGCCCTGGTTCCCCAAGGTGAAGGGCGGGATCCTGTTTCTCGAGGATGTCGGCGAACACCCGTACCGGATCGAGCGCATGCTCATGCAGCTGCTGCACGCGGGGGTGCTCGACGCGCAGGCGGCGATCCTCATCGGCTATATGAACCGCTATCGACTGGTCGAGCGCGACGCCGGCTTTGATCTCCCGGTGGTGATCAGGCGGCTTCGCAAAATGACGCGCACACCCATCATCACGGGCCTGCCGGCAGGCCACGACAGCCCGAAGCTGACTCTGCCGCACGGTGCCAGGGTGGGCCTGGCGACCGAGGGCCGAACGGCCTATCTGGTCCTGGACGAACACGAGCACTGAGATACCGACCATGAGCGCACCCACGCACCCCGTTCCTCTCTGGCAGCCCAGTTCGGCGCGCATCGAGAAAGCCGGCATCACCCGGTTCATGCGCTGGCTTGAAGCCAACCGTCAGCTGCGCTTCGAGAACTACGAGGCGCTCTGGCAATGGTCGGTCGATGACCTCGAAGGCTTCTGGGGCAGCTTTTGGGACTTCTCTGGCGTGCAGTCACACAGTCCCTGCAGCCGCGTGCTGGGCGAACGCGAAATGCCGCATGCGCAATGGTTTCCGGGCGCCACGCTCAACTATGCCGAGCACATGCTCGCGCATGCCCGACGCGCGGATGCGTCGACCCGTCGCGCGCTGATCTTCCAGTCCGAGCTGCGGCCGCGCACCGAGATCACCTGGGCGCAACTGGCCGGCGCGACCGGCGCACTCACCGCCACGCTCGCGCGCCTCGGGGTGGCCAAGGGTGATCGGGTGGTGGGCTACCTGCCGAACATTCCCGAGGCGGTGAACGCGCTGCTGGCGGTGACGAGCCTGGGTGCGATCTGGTCCAGCAGTTCGCCCGACATGGGACCGGCGAGCGTGCTCGACCGGTTCCGCCAGATCGAGCCGAAGGTGCTGATCGCCGTCGATGGCTATCGGTATGGCGGCAAGGACTTCGATCGCCTCGACAGCGTGCGCGAACTGGTCGCGCAACTGCCCTCGGTGCAGGCGGTGGTGCTGGTGGCGTATCTCGATCCAGATGCCGCGCTCGATGCGATCGACCTGCCCGAGCAGCTGGGGCGCCACGTCCCGGTGCTCATGTATGCCCAGGCGGTGGCGCAAGCCGTCGCGCCGGCGTACACGCCGGTGCCCTTCGAACATCCCTTGTGGATCGTCTATTCGTCGGGCACGACCGGCATGCCCAAACCCATCGTGCATGGTCACGGCGGCACGGTCATCGAAAATCTCAAGTCGGGCATCTGCCACTTCGATCTGTGCGAGGACGACCGGTTTTTCTGGTTTTCGTCGACCAGCTGGGTCATGTGGAACCTCTGGATCTCGACGCTGATGCTGGGCTGCACGGCGATCCAGTTCGACGGCAATCCGAGCTATCCCGACATCACCACTTTGTGGCGCCTGGCCGAGCGCGAGCGAACCACTTTTTTCGGCGTGAGTCCGGCTTTCATCGGTCTGAGCATGAAGAGCGGCGTGTCGCCGCGCGCGCAGTTCGATCTGTCGAGCATCCGCAGCGTCGGCGCCACCGGCGCGCCGCTCACGCCGGAGGCCTACCAGTGGATCTACCGGCATGTCGGTGACGATCTGCTGCTGGCGTCGATCTCCGGCGGCACAGACCCGGGCACCGCGTTCCTCACGTCGTGCGCGATCCTGCCGATTCGTGCCGGTGAGATGCAGTGCCGTGGTCTGGGCGTCGGGCTGCATGCCTTCGATGACGACGGCCGGCCGGTGATGGGCCAGGTGGGCGAACTGGTCTGCACCACGCCCATGCCCTCGATGCCGCTGTTCTTCTGGAACGACCCCGACGGCCGGCGCTATTTCGAGAGCTACTTCGACACCTTTCCCGGTCCGCCCAATGTTTGGCGGCATGGCGACTGGCTCGAGCTCATCGCGCGCCCGGAATCCGTCACCGGCGTTGTTTATGGCCGGTCCGATGCCACCATCAACCGCCATGGCATCCGCATGGGCACGAGCGAGCTGTACCGCGTGGTCGAAGACTTCGACGCGGTGACCGATTCCCTGGTCATCGATCTCGAGTACCTCGGGCGCGAGTCGTACCTGGCCTTGTTCGTGGTGCTGCGCGAGCCGGGAGCGGAGGTTTCGCCGGCGCTCAGGAAGGCCCTGCTCGACGCAATCCGCACGAAGCTTTCGGCGCGCCACGTGCCCAACGATGTGTTCGCGATCCCCGACGTGCCGCGCACCATTTCCGGCAAGAAGCTGGAGGTGCCGATCAGGCGGATACTGCTCGGCCAGCCGGTCGACAAATCGGTGAATACCGATTCAATGGCCAATCCGGGCAGCATCGACTGGTTCGTGGCCTTCGCCAGGCGCCGTGCCGGCGATTGCTGAAGCCTTCGGCGTCCTGACTGGTTCAGTCGGGCGCGGCGTTCCGGGTGACGAATTGCCGGTGCATCTCGACGGTCAATGTTTCGATGCGCTCGGACAATGACTTGGTGAGTTCGGTGAGACGGGTGTTTTGCGCCAGCATCTCCAGCATCTGGGCCGAACTTTGCGCCGCCAGTGTCTGGCGCTGCTCGTTGGCCACCGCCAGGGCTTCACGATGCTGGGCGTCGGCGTCCGCGTGGTTCTTGTCGCGCGCGGCCTGCCGGGTCTGGGCAAGCAGGATCAGCGGTGCCGCATAGGCCGCCTGCAGACTGAACGCCAGGTTCAGCAGGATGAACGGATAGGGATCAAACCCGACAAACCCCAGCATGTTCAGGGCGATCCAGACCAGAACAATGAGCGTCTGCGCGCCGAGAAACACCGGCGTGCCGAAGAAGCGCGCGAAGGCCTCGGCGCGCAGCGCGAACGCGTCGTTGCCGAAGGTGGGCGCCAGATGCGCGTGCCGGCGATGAAATCGCAGGTGATCTGGCGCTGCTTTGCCTGCGTGAGGCGATGGCGACTTGCCTGGCGAAGTAGTCGCTTCAGCCGGCGGCGGCGGCGGCGGCGATTCGATTGGTGATGAATTCATGATGATTCCCCGGTTTTGTGCTTTGCTGCGGCGGGTGTCGCCAACCGCGCCTACTGTACTCGCCGGTTGCCCCCTGTCTGATCGGCCCGCCAAGCCATGCAACCGGATCTGGTGCGCGGCGATAGCGCTTCCCCGCTGAAAGCGAGCCATCAGGCCCAGCTTCGACTATTCTCTCGTCGATGCTTGGGAGCGCACGTTCGGTCGCAGGGATCAAGCGTTCCGATCGGCCGACTGCCGCGAAGGCATTGCGGCCGTGTTCGACCGGGCTTGAAGCGGTTGCCCGCAGGGGGTCGGCCGGCGCCGCCGGCGACCGGCCAGAGGACTGTTCTGACGTCAGGAGACTCGACATGTACAAGAAGATTTTGTTGGCTTACGACGGCTCCGAGGCCGGCCAGCGCGCCCTGCTCGACTGCGAAGAGCTTGGCCAGTGGAGCAGGGCCGAGCTCTTCCTGATTGCTGTCATGCCGCCGGCGATCTCACCGATGGATGGCGAGACCTGGGAGTTCAATACACGCAGCGACGAGCAGGAGCGCAGCCACTACCAGAGCACGCTCGATGCCGGTGTGCGCCGCCTGCGCGAAGGCGGCCTGAACGTGCAGGGCGAGGTTGTCATGGGTGGTTCGGTCGACGAGATCGTGCGCGCCGCGAAGCGGGTGCCTGCCGACCTGATCGTGGTCGGACACAAGCACCAGAGCAGCCTGGCTCAGCGCTGGTGGCGCGGCTCGGTATCGAAGTCCCTGATCGAGCAGTCACCCTGCAGCGTGCTGGTCGTCATCACGCCTTGACTCGGCCCGGGGCCGGGTCACCGATGCCGGGCGTCGCCGGGGGTCGTCGGGCGTCGTCGGGCGTGAACGAGGGCGCGGGCAGGATTCAACTCCGACCGCGTTCTAGACCAGCGCCCGCGTGGCCGGCCCGAGCGTTGCAAACTGCGCCGGGTCGTGACCGTACAGCACCGTTGTGCCGCTCTGTTCGCCCAGCGCGCGCAGCCGGCGCATCGAGTCGAGCATCAGCGGGCCGTCGAACACCACGTTGGGCAGCAGTTCGCGTTCCATGTGTTCGCGCGAATAGCAGGCGTCGGCTGTCAACACGAAGCGTGAATCGCGCGCGACCCTTACCGCCAGCGACTGGTGGCCCACGGTGTGCCCTGGCGTCGGTATCAGCAGCACCGACCCGTCGTCGAATACATCGAGTTCGCCATCGACGAGCTGATAGTTCAGCGGGTGGTTCCACAGCCGCGCGTCGTAGCGGCTGTCAGGCGCCTGAGCGGCCTGCATCTCGGCGCGCTGCACCAGGAACGTGGCTTTCGGAAACAGGCTGTTGCAGCCGCAGTGATCGAAATGCAGGTGCGAGTTCACCACATAGGTGATGTCGTCCGGTTTGAGGCCCAGCAGTGCGAGCTGATCCACCGGGTTCTCGTTGGTGGCGCCGACCAGCCGGAAGGTGCTGGCGATCCGCTTGCCCAGCTTGCCTTGCGGGTCGCTGGCGGCGTCGCACGCGATGCCGGTGTCGAAGAGCAGCCTGCCTTTGGGATGAACGATCAGCCAGCCCGGCACCGGCACGGTGGTCTGGGTGCCGGCTGGTGCGTCCGGGAAAAACACATTGCGATCAAAAGACAGGCGGCCGCAGCACAAGGCATGGAGGGCGGGCATGGGGATATCTCCAGGAAAGTGTGAGTCGGGTTCAGTAAGACCGCGGCAGCCCGAGCACATGCTCGGCCAGGTAAGCCAGGATCAGGTTGGTCGAGACCGGGGCGGTGCGCTGCACCCGCGCTTCGCGCCACTTGCGTTCGATGTCGTATTCCCGCGCGTAGGCAAAACCGCCATGGGTCTGCATGCAGGCCTCGCCCGCCTCCCAGGCGGCCTCGGCGCTCAGCAGCTTGGACAGGTTGGCCTGTTCGCCGCAAGGCAGGCCGGCTTCGAACATCGCGGCTGCCTTGCGCAGCATCAGCTCCGCCGCCTCGGCCTGCGCATAGGCCTTGGCGATCGGGAACTGGATGCCCTGGTTCTGGCCGATCGGGCGGTCGAATACCCGGCGCTCGTTGGCGTACTTGACCGAGGTTCGGGTGAACCACTTCGCGTCACCGATCGATTCATGCGAGACCAGGATGCGCTCGGCGTTCATGCCGTCGAGGATGTACCGGAAGCCCTTGCCCTCTTCGCCGATCAGCCCGGCGGCCGGGATGCGCAGGTTGTCGAAGAACACCTCGGTGGTGTTGTGATTGATCATCGCCTTGATCGGGCGGATGGTCATGCCGTTGCCGACCGCGCGCCGCATGTCGACCAGAAACACCGACAGGCCGTCGGTCTTGCGCTTGACCTGATCGACCGGCGTGGTGCGGGCCAGCAGCAGCATCAGGTCCGAATACAGGGCGCGCGAGGTCCAGATCTTCTGGCCGTCGACCACATAGGAGTCGCCCTCGCGGACCGCCCGGGTCTTCAGCTTGGTGGTGTCGGTGCCAGTGGTGGGCTCGGTCACGCCGAAGGCCTGCAGGCGCAGCCGGCCGGCGGCGATCTCGGGCAGGTACTCGCGCTTTTGCAGCGGGCTGCCGTGCCGCAGCACGGTGCCCATCGTGTACATCTGCGCGTGCGTGGCCGAGGCATTGCCACCGCAGGCGTGCACTTCTTCGAGAATGACGCCGGCGGCGCGCAGCGGCAGTCCGGCGCCGCCGTATTCCTCCGGGATCAGCGCGGCCAGAAACCCGGCATCGGTCATCGCCTGCACGAACGCCGAGGGGTAGGCCTGTTCTTCGTCGAGCTGGCGCCAGTAGGCGCCCGGATAGTCGGCGCAGATGCGCCTCACCCCATCGCGGATTTCAGGGTAGTCCTCGCCCAGCGGCATGTTCAGGTCGGGGGCGGTGGCGGATTTGGTCATCGGCATTCCTTGGTGTCTGGCGGGAGCGTTGCGGCGTCCTGTCGAACGCGCTGCGGCATTGGCTGAACTGAGCGTCCCTTGAAGTCCGGCTTGCGCTTCTCATTGAAAGCGCGCACGCCCTCGAGGCCGCCCCCATACGCGTGGCCGTTGACCGCGGCAATCACAGATACTGGGCACTCGACCCGCGACAGCGCGAGGGTTTCATAGGCCGGCAGGCTCATCCGCGGGGCTCTGAAGGTTTGATCAGCGATTCGATGTCGGCTTCACCCAGTTTGGGCGAAGCGCGCAGGTTGCCAGGACGCACGCCATCGAGGCGCAGCGGCAGTCCAATCAGCGGGATGCTGCTGCCCGTCACCGGCTGCACCATGCCCAGTGCTGCGGTCTGGGGATGCGCGAGCATCTGGCTCACGTCCTGCGCCGGCGCACAGGGCACGCCGGCGGCGTCGAGCCGCGCGCCCCAGTCGGCGCTGCCACGCTCGAGGAAGCGTGCTTCGAGAAGCCCATAGAGCGTGCCGGCGTTGGCCACCCGGTTCGGGTTGTCGATGAAGCGCGGGTCGTCGGCCCAGCCGGGTTCGTCGAGCACGCCGCACAGTTTCCTGAACAGCGAGTCGTTGCCGGCCGCCACCACCAGGTCGCCATCGGCGGTGCGATAGGCGCGGTAGGGCACGATGCCGGTCTGGCCGGAGCCGTGCCGTCCGGGCGGCGTGCCGCTGGCCATGAACATGGCCGCATGGATGGTCATCCAGCTGGTGGCGGTCTCGAGCAGCGACACATCGACCACCGAACCTTCACCGGTCTCGCGGCGTTTCATCAGTGCACAGACGATGCCCATTGCGGCCCACATGCCCGATCCCATGTCGACGATCGACGGCCCGACCCGGACCGGCGGGCGGCCGGCTTCACCGGTGACGCTCATGATGCCGCTGAAGGCCTGCATCAGCGGGTCGTAGCCTGGTCGATCCGAAAGCGGTCCGGCCGCGCCAAAGGCGCCCAGATTGCAGTAGATGAGCGATGGTTTGCGCTGGCGCAGCGTGACGGCATCGAGCCCGAGCTCGAGCACCTGGCCCGGGCGCATGTTCTGCAGCACCACATCGGCGCGCTCGTCGATCAGGCGCAGCAGCTGCGCGCGAAACACGGGATCACGCAGGTCGCCGACCACCGAGCGCTTGCCGCGGTTGAGCGACTGGAAGGTCGCCGACGCGCCGTCGACGAAGGGCGGCCCCCATTGGCGGGCATCGTCGCCGCCGGGCTTCTCCAGCTTGATCACTTCGGCGCCGAGATCGCCCAGCACCTGCGCCCCGAACGGGGCGGCGACGCTGTGGCCGAGCTCGATCACGACCAGGCCGGCCAGCGGCGCCGCGTTGGTGGGTGTCGGGTTCATCATGGGTCTAACTGTCTCCAGAGCATCGGCGGGGCGGGCAATGGACGCGCCATCGTCAACATCCCGAGCCGGACCACACTATGGTTAAACTCCGCGCGTCGTCAACCAGGCTTGCGCGGCAATGCTCGCTGGCAGCGGCGGAATCGGTCCAAGCTGAGGGGATGACTCATGACGCATGATCCACTTTCACTTCCCTGCCACTTCGAGGCGGGCGCGCTCGAGACATTCGCGCAGGCGCTGCTCGAATCGGTGGGCATGCCCGCTGACCGTGCGGCCGACGTGGCGAGCGTGCTGGTCGAGGGGGATCTGCTCGGCCACGATACGCATGGCCTGCAGCTGCTGCCGGTCTATCTGGCCGATGTGCAGGCCGGCCGGATGACGGTGACTGGCGACCCGGTGGTGGTGTCGGACAAGGGCGCGGTGCAAACCTGGGATGCCCGCCGTCTGCCGGGCCCCTGGTTGATGCTGCGTGCGATCGAAGTCGCCGGCGCGCGGGCGAAAAAATGGGGCACCGGGATCGTGAGCATCGGCCACGGCCATCACATCGCCTGCCTTGCGGTCTATGCGCGGCGCGTCGCGGAAACGGGCCAGGTGCTGGTGCTGTTCTCGTCGGCGCCGGCCGGGGGCAGCGTCGCACCCTATGGCGGGACGAAGGCCTTGTTTTCGCCCAGCCCGCTGGCTATCGGCTACCCGACCGGCACCGATCCGGTGATGGTCGATGTCTCCACCTCGCTCACCACCAACGGCCTCACCGGTCGTCTGCATCGGGAGAGCCGGCGCCTGCCCGGGCCCTGGCTGATCGACGAGACCGGTGCGCCGAGCGACGATCCGGCGGTGCTGTTCCCACCCCGTGCCGGCACCATTTTGCCGGTGGGCGGCAAGGATGCGGGCCACAAGGGCTACGGGCTGGCGCTGATGGTGGAGGCGCTCACGGCTGGCCTGGCCGGGCATGGCCGCAGCGCGCCGGGCGATCGCTGGGGCAACACGGTCTATGTGCAGGTGATCGATCCGCAGGCGTTCAGCGGGCTTGCTGAATTCCGCACGCAGATGGATTGGGTTTCGCAGGCCTGCGTCGGCAATCCGCCGGTCGCCGGCGGCGAGCCGGTGCGCATGCCGGGGCAGCGGGGTCTGAGCCGGCGCGCCACACAATTGCGCGATGGCCTTGCGCTGCGCCAGGGAATCGTCGAGGAGCTGCGCGGCTGGGCCGATCGCTGCGCCGTGACAATGCCCCGATCGTCTGACTGAGCAATCGGTTTGCAGCACCTTCGATCGGGTTACCATGGCACCCGAAGCGGCGAGCCCTTCGCCCTTCAGCTCGCGCAATTGGCGCAAGAACCAACCATTCAGGGTCATTGGAGACAGATCAATGAAGAAGCATCAACTTGTCTTGGGCGCGGCCTGCCGCACCTCGCTCAAACGTCTGACCGCCGCCATCGGCACGGTGCTTGCTGCGGGCCTCCTGAGCACCGCAGCGCAAGGCCAGGGTGCCGCGCCCAAGATCGTGCCCAAGATTTCCGACGGCGTGGTCAAGATTGGCCTCCTGAACGACATGAACAGTCTGTATGCCGACCTGACCGGCATGGGAACGGTCGAGGCAGTCAGACTCGCCATCGAAGACTTCGGCGGCAAGGTCCACGGCTTCCCGATCGAAGTCGTCTTCGCCGATCACCAGAATAAGCCAGACCTGGCAGCGGCCAAGGCTCGCGAGTGGTTCGACTCGCAGAAAGTCGACATGCTGGGCGACGTCGGCGCGTCGGCGACCGCGTTGGCGGCCTCCGAGGTGGCCAGGCAGCGCAACAAGCTCGCGCTGCTGTCGGGTCCGGGCACCAGCGCACTCACGAACGACAAGTGCAATGCGGTCACGGTGCACTATGCATGGGACACCTACGCACTGGCGGCGGTCGTCGGGCGCGGCGTGGTCAAAGGCGGTGGCGACACCTGGTTCTTCCTGACGGCCGACTACGCATTCGGGCAGGCGCTGGAAAAAGACACCTCGGACGTGGTGAAGGCGGAGGGTGGCAAGGTGCTGGGCTCGGTGCGCCATCCGCTGAACACGGCAGATTTTTCCTCGTTCCTGCTGCAGGCGCAGGCTTCCAAGGCCAAGATCATCGGCCTGGCGAACGCGGGCGGTGACGTGGTCAACGCGATCAAGAGTGCCAACGAGTTCGGCATCACCAAGAACCAGAAACTTGCCGGACTTCTGCTGTTCATCAACGACGTGCACTCGCTCGGGCTGGAGACCACCCAGGGCATGCAGCTGGCCTCGTCGTTCTACCATGACATGAACGACGACACCCGCAAGTGGTCGCGCCGTTATTTCGAGAAGATGAAGAAGATGCCCAACATGCTGCAGGCGGGCGCCTATTCGTCGACCTTGCACTACCTGAAGGCAGTGAAGGCCACCGGTACCGACGACACCGACGTTGTCAATAAATGGATCCGCGCGAACCCGATCAACGACATGTTCGTGAAGAACGGCAAGATCCGCGAAGACGGCCGGATGATGCGCGAAATGTATCTGTTCGAAGTCAAGAAGCCGTCGGAGTCCAAGGTTCCCTGGGATTACTTCAAGCTGATGGCCACGATCCCCGCTGAACAGGCCTTCCGTCCGCTCAGTCAGAGCCTCTGCCCGTTGGTCAAGAAGTAAGCATCGGCCGACCCGTGCCGGCGCTTGCCGGCACGCGGGAGCGGCTCAATAGATCGACGGCTCCTCGACCGGCGCGAACCAGCGCGCGCCGCGCAGGCTGTCAGGGGTCTTGACCTTGGTCGTGGTTTGTTTCCTGTCGTCATGGCCGCGTCAGGCGGCGGCATTATTGTGCGCGGGAAGCTGGGCGGACCGGCAATTGAAAACATCGCCGGCTGCTCAAAAAGGCGACAATTCAATCTGTCGCCAGCCACACATACCGTCGTCACCCAACACAGCCACCGAAGGAGTTTCCATGGAAGATGTCGTCATCGTTGCTGCCGCACGCACCGCCGTGGGCAAATTTGGCGGAACGCTCGCCAAGACGCCCGCCACCGAACTCGGCGCGGCCGTACTCGTCGAACTGCTCAAACGCGCCAGGCTGACGGGCGACCAGATCAGCGAGGTCATCCTCGGACAGGTTCTGCAGGCGGGCGCTGGCCAGAATCCGGCACGGCAGTCCGTCATCAAGGCAGGCCTGCCGAACCATGTGCCGGCGATGACCATCAATAAAGTCTGCGGTTCGGGCCTCAAGGCGGTGATGCTGGCCGTGCAGTCGATCCGCGATGGCGATGGCGACATCGTGATCGCGGGCGGCCAGGAAAGCATGAGCATGTCGCCCCACGTTCAGCCGGGCTCGCGCGACGGGATGCGCATGGGTGACTGGAAACTGGTCGACTCGATGATCATCGATGGTCTGTGGGACGCCTTCAACCAGTACCACATGGGCATCACCGCGGAGAACGTCGCCAAGAAATACGGCATTGCCCGCGATGCGCAGGACGCGCTCGCGCTGGCCTCGCAGCAGAAGGCCGCTGCCGCGCAGGACGCGGGCCGCTTCAAGGACGAGATCGTGCCGTTCAGCATCGCGCAGAAGAAAGGCGATCCGATCGTCTTCGCCGCCGATGAATTCATCAACCGCAAGACCAGCGCCGACGGCCTGGCCGGCCTGCGGCCAGCCTTCGACAAAGCGGGCAGCGTCACCGCCGGCAACGCATCGGGCTTGAACGACGGGGCGGCCGGCGTGGTGGTCATGACCGCCAAAAAGGCCAGCCAGCTCGGGCTGACCCCGCTGGCGCGCATTGCGTCGTATGCGTCGGCGGGCGTGGACCCGGCCACCATGGGCATGGGCCCAGTACCGGCCAGCCAGCGCGCGCTGCAGCGGGCCGGCTGGAAAGCCGCCGATCTCGATCTGCTCGAAATCAATGAAGCCTTCGCTGCGCAGGCCTGCGCGGTGCATCAGGAAATGGGCTGGGACACGAGCAAGGTGAACGTGAATGGCGGCGCGATCGCGATCGGTCACCCGATCGGCGCGTCGGGCTGCCGCATCCTGGTCACTTTGATCCACGAAATGCAGCGCCGCAATGCCAAGAAGGGCATCGCATCGCTGTGCATCGGCGGTGGCATGGGTGTGGCGCTGACGCTGGAGCGCTGATTACCGGGCCGCGAGCGCCTCGGTCTCCACCCAGGCGCTCAACTCATCGAACAGGGCTGTCAAGGCCCGGCTGATCGCGTCGACCGCAGCCTCCGCGGCCCCGCGCGCCACCGGCGCGGTCTGCTCGAAGCTGCGCCGGGCCAGCATGACGCGGCTGCGCCACTGGATCAGCTCGGCCACCAGCCCGACCCGCGCCCGGCCGGGCGGCGGCGAAACATCGTGGTACAGGTGCTCGAGCGAAAGGTTGAGCAGCAGGTCGCCACGGACGCCCGCGGTGCTTTGTGCAACCGAGGCAAAGCGCCCGCGCGCCGCGAGGCGGCGTTCGACCAGCAGGCCGATCCGTCGGGCAGGCCGGTCTGTCCAGCCGGCGAACTGGTAGTGCGCGCGGATGCCGGGTTCGCGCCCATACGCGAGCATCGAGCTCTCATCGAAGCTCGACGCCGTCACTGGCGACACGAGCAGACCCTGATCGATGCGCGGCGAACCACCCGGATTGACGGCGCCGCCGGCGCCGCCATTGCCGCTGTCACGGTCATCGAGCAGGTATTGAATCAGCGGCGGCGAATCGCCACCGCTGATCGACACACAGCCCGAAGCCGTTGCCAGTGCGCCTGCCGAGGCGGCGAGCACCAGCGCACGTCGGCGCATGTCGATGGTGGTGCTCGCTGTTGCGAACCCGAGTACTGGCTGTGGTTGTTTCATTTCACCCGCTCCCCTGGGCCGAGTTGCCGTTCACCCGGGCCGAGCAAGGTGGCGCGCGGGTCCTGCAGCCGATCGAGTGTGCGGGTGAGCAGCTCCGTGCCGGCGCGCAGCTGCTGGGCGGTGGCGCGGACCTCGAGCAGGGCAACATCGGTTGCATCTTCCGTGCGGCGGGCCAGCGTGCCGACGTCGCGTTCCAGTGAACGGGTGGCGCTGGCGAGGTCGCGGACTGCGCCCCGCAGATCGGCGAGCGCGGATCGAGTGTCCTCGAGCGTGGCGCCGGCCTGCTGCGCCAATGGCTGCACCGCTGCGCCGACCCGATCGACCACGCCGGCCACCGAGGCGCTGGTTTTTTCGAACGAACCGGCGGCACTGGTCAGCGCCTGCGCGGTGCCGGTGAGCGCATCTGCGGTACGGTCGAAGGTCTCGAGCCGCTTGTTCATGCCCACCGCCAGGTCGCGCACGCCGACCAGCAGCTGCGTGAACGCCTTGCGGTTGTTGTCGTCGAGCAGTTCGTTGATTTTCTTGAGCGAGGAGTCGGCGGTGATCACCAGACTGTTGGCAGTCCGGGCGATCTGATCGAGGTCGGAGGTGCCTTCGGCGATTACCGGATAGCTTTCGTTGTCGGGGATGGTCTGGAGTTCGGGTCCGGGTGTGCCGGAGGTCTCGAGATTGACGCGGGCAATGCCCGTCAACAGGTTGCGGGCCACCACCGCGCGCGTGTTCGTGCTCACCGGCGTGCTGCGCGCGACCCGCACCCGCACATTGACCCGGTTGATGTTGCCGCGCTCGATCGAAAACGCATCGACCCTGCCTACCTTGATGCCCTGCATGTTGACGTCGCCCCCCACCTGCAGGCCTTCCAGGGACTGGTGCTCGAAGTGAATGGTGTAGAAGCGGAATTCGGAGGCGATGCCGGCGCTCGACAGCCAGACGCTCATGAGCGCGGCGGCGGCGAGCAGCGCCAGCACGACCGCGCCGACCAGTTTGTAGCGGGCTTCAGGTTCCATCGGCCGCCTTTCTCTGGTCGTCTGGCGACCGCTGTGGGTTGACGCCGGTGGGATCTGACTGGCCAAGGGCAGCGCGCACGGAAAAATAGGATTTGATCCAGGGGTCGTCGACCGAGGTCACGGCCTGCATCGTGCCGTCGGCGATCACCTTGCCATTGCCGAGCACGATGATCCGCTCGGCGATGGTGAGCAGGGTGTCGAGGTCATGCGTGACGATCAAGACGGTGATTCCCAGGTCGTGGCACAAAAATTGGAGCAGGCGGTCGAAGGCGCGCGCGGTGATTGGATCCAGGCCGGAGGTGGGTTCGTCGAGGAACAGCACCTCGGGCTCGAGCGCAAGGGCCCGGGCAATTGCCGCGCGTTTGCGCATGCCGCCCGACAACTCGCTGGGCATCTTGGCGCCGACCGACGCCGGCAGTCCGGCGAGCGAGAGCCTCAGGTTGACCAGTTCATCCAGCAGATCGGCCGGGACATCGGTGTGCTCCAGAATGGGCGTGGCCACGTTTGCAGCGACATCGAGCGACGAGAACAGTGCGCCGTCTTGAAACATCATACCGAAGCGTCGGCGCACCGCGGTGAGCGCCGCGCTGTCGCTCGCCCAGACGTCGGTGCCGAGCAGGCGAACCCGCCCGGCGTCAGGCCGCTGCAGCCCGATCACCTCGCGCAGCAGCACCGACTTGCCGGTGCCGCTGCCGCCGATCAATGCGACCAGTTCGCCGCGCCGAATGGTGATGTCGACGCCGTTGTGCACCAGTTGCGAACCGAAGCGCGTGACCAGCGATTCGACCTCGATAACGGGCTCGCCTGGCGGGCGGGGCGCAGGTTCGCTCACAGGCCGAGCTCCTGGAACAGCACCGCGAAGAACGCATCGAGCAGGATCACGACGACGATGCTCTGGACCACGGTCGAGGTGGTGTTGATGCCGATCGAGCGGGTGTCGCGACTGACGGTCAGGCCCATCGAGCAGCCGATCACCGCGATCAGCAGCGCAAACACCGGCGCCTTGCCGAGACCAATCACGTAATGGCTCACAGGGAGCGCGTCCTGCAGGCGATCGATGAAAGTGGTTGGTGTGATGTCGAGCATCAGGCTGCAGACCAGCGCCGCGCCGGCCAGGCCGAGGATGTCGCCGACAAAAACCAGCACCGGCAGGGCGATCGCCAGCGCAATCACGCGGGGAACCAGCAGCACCTGCTCGGGCGACAGCCCGAGGGTGCGGATGGCGTCGATTTCTTCGGTGAGCTTCATCGTGCCCAGTTGCGCGGTGAACGCGGCGCCCGAGCGCCCAGCCACCACCGTGGCGACCAGCAGGGGCGAGAACTCCCGCACCATGCCCAGTGCAACACCATCGACGACAAAGATGTTTGCGCCGTACTGCGCCGCCTGCAGCCCGAGCAGATAAGCGACGACCACCCCGATCAGGAACATCACCAGGGACACCACCGGGATGGCGGTCACACAGGTCTGGCCCAGCTGCGCGAACAGTTCGCGCAGGCGCAGTGTCCGCGGCGAGACGATCACCGCGCCGAGCGCGGCGACAGTGAGCCCCAGAAAACCGATGTGAATGATTGCCAGCCGGCCGATGTCGACGATGGCGGCGCCGAAGGCGGCGATCAGGCCGCGGGTGGCGGTGTGGCGAGGCGAGTCGATGTCGCCGAGCCGCGCGCGCACCAGTTCGATGATCCGCAGGTGGCGGGCGTCGAAGCCGATCATCTGGATGCCGAGAGGGTCGGCCCGCGATTGCGCTATCCGGCGCAGCAGGAGCAGTGCGCCCGCGGTGTCGAGTGACGTGACGGCGCTGCCGTCGATGGTCAGCTGCCGGTGGCCGACTTTCAAGAGCTCGCAGCGGCCAAGCGCAGCCGACAGGCTGCCGAGCGCGCTGAGTCGCCATGCGCCTGACAGTCGGAGTGTTGCACTGGCGCCGCCGAGTTCGAGTCGGCAGGCGTGGTCGGTCGAATCCAACGGGAAGAAGTGCCTGAGTGGTGTTGACTCTTCGATACTAACGAAAACTGCGGCAGGGCTTCGAGCGGCGCAGCATTGTCGATCATGGTTTATTCCAGTCGTGCGGCAGTCATGGTTGCCCAGCCCTCAAACCGCGCTGTCCCATGGCGCTGACAGCCTGACCGCGCCGCTGATGATGCCGACCATCGAGTAAGTCTGGGGGAAATTGCCCCAGAGTTCGCCGGTGGCCGGATCGAGGTCTTCGCTGAGCAGGCCCATCGCGTTTCGGTGCGACAGCAGAGTTTCGAACGCTTCGCGCGCTTCGTCCAGCCGGCCGATACGGGCAAGCGCGTCGACGCGCCAGAACGAACAGACGTTGAAGGTGGTCTCCGGGCGCCCGAAGTCGTCCGGCGCTTCATAGCGACGCATGAAAGGGCCGTCGCACAGCGTTCGTTCCAGTGCCTCCACCGTGCTTAGAAAGCGCGGGTCCCCGGGCGACAGAAACCCGACCTCGAGCATCAGCAGCACGCTCGCGTCGAGGTCGCGGCCGTCCAGGCTTTCCACGAACGCGCGGCGCTCCGCGTTCCATGCCCGCTTCAACAGGGTCTCGCGAATGACTTGCGCCCGGTTGCGCCACAGGCTGGTTCGCATTGGGAGCTTCAAGACAGCGGCGATTTTCGACAGACGGTCGCAGGCCGCCCAGCACATCAGAACGGAAGAGGTGTGGATGCGGGCGCGGGTCCGCAGCTCCCAGATGCCGGCGTCCGGCTGGTTGTAGAGGCGCCAGGCCTGCTCGCCCATGAATTCGAGAGCCGTAAAATCGGCGCCGTCGCCGCGCCGAAACAGCCGATGGTCATGGAAGGCCTGGGCTGCACCGAGAACGATGCTGCCATAGACGTCATGCTGGAAATGTTCATGCGCCTGATTGCCTTCCCGAACCGGGCCCATGCCTCGATACCCGGCCGCCTGTGGGACCAGCCGTTCGCGCAGCTGGCGCTCCAGGCCGATGCCGTACAGAGGCTGGATATGGCCTGACTGCGGGTCCGCGCTGCGCACGACGCTGTAGAGCCAGTTCAGGTAGCCCTCCATAGTGCCGACCTCTGACAGGCTGTTGAGCGCGCGAACGACGAAAAAGGCATCGCGCAACCAGCAGTACCGGTAGTCCCAGTTGCGGCCGCTGTCTGGCGCCTCCGGAATGCTGGTCGTCATCGCGGCGACAATCGCGCCGGTGTCTTCGTACTGGCACAGTTTCAGCGTGATCGCGGCACGAATCACTGCGTCTTGCCACTCCAGCGGCAGGGCCAGGCGTCTTGTCCATTCACGCCAGTACAGACTCGTCATCTCTTCGAATTCGCGGGCCGTCTCGTCGACGCCGCCGGCCAGCGTCTCGTCGGGCCCGAGCAGCAGACTCAACGGGCCGTGCAGCGAGAACCAGGCGCCGTCCAGCAGGTAGGTGAGCGCGATGTCCGTGTTCAAGCGCAGCCGGCACGCCGGCATTGCATAGCTCAGGTGGTGGCTGCCGCGAGTCACTACGGGCTGAGCGGCGCCCCAGTCGGCGCGCGGGTCGACCGAGACTCGCACCCGCGGATGCCCGGCAATCGGGCGAATTCTGCGCACGATCTGGGCAGGGCGAAAGACCCGGTCACGCGAGGAGAAGCGCGGCGCGAAGTCCGCCAGTTCAATGCCCTGGCCGCGATTGTCCCAGAGCCGGGTACGAACGATGGCGGTACCGGCATCGTAGAACTGCTCGGCTCTCTCGAACTCGTCGATCTCCACGCTCATGGCGCCCTGCCGCGGGACGCCGCCGCTGCCTTGCAGGAGCGCGTCGAAGACCGGCGCGCTGTCGAATCGGGGCATGCAGCACCAGACGATGGCGCCGCGCCCGTCGATCAGGGCGCTGATGGTGCAATTGCCGATCATTGCCAGGTCCAGCGAGGCGATGGAAGTCGCCTGGCGGCCCGGCCTGGCGTCGGCAATGATCGAGTCGGACATCAGTGAACTCCAGCAAAGGAACAATCAGTCATATGCGCACAAATATATATGCGAAAGTACCCGATGCATCATTTGATGTCTCCGGATGAAGTTGCCAGAGAAAGCGAGCAATGGCCCTGAAGACGATGCGTTTGCAGCTGCGGTTTCTGCTGCCGCTGATCGGCGTGCTGATCGGCGCCGCCTATCTGGCGGTGCCGTTGATGGACCAGGTCACCTTGCGCTGGTTCAGTCGCGACTTGAACAGCCGCAGCGCCCTGCTGGCCAATGCGTTGTCCGACTCTGTCGCGACCGCGATCGCGGCGGGAGATCTGTCGAGGCTTCGACCCCTGTTTGATCGAACCGCACAAGACGAGCGGCTTTTTGCGATCGCGCTGTGCAGTGGCGACGGCGAGATATTGCAGACGACCGACAGATTTCCAGTCGGCCTCACGTGTGCCGACGCCATCGCGGTGGCGGCGCGCGCCGAGCCGCATCTCGCCCTGGCGGGCGGGCCTGTGCATGTCGGCGTTCAGGCGGTGATGGGTCATCTGCCGGCGGTTCGAACAGCGGCTGTCGGTCCGATCGGCCCTTCGATACCGGGCGCGGGTTCACTGCAGAGCATAACGATGTCGCCAGTCGCGAGTCCGGATGTTTCGATCGAACCGTATCTCAGCACCGAGGGGGATGCCGGCACTGCGGCGGCGCCGACCCGGTCTGCTGCTGCGGACGCGGGCGCCGAGCCCCCCGCGCCGATGCTCGTCGCCAGCGTCGTGCTGCTGCACGACATGAGCTTCATCGACCGCCGCAGCCAGGATACGCGCCGTTATCTGATCGGCTTGATTGCCGTGCTCGGCTTCGTGATCGCGGTGATCACGATGGTCGTGGCACAGCTCAGCTGGCGGGGTTGGGTCAATGGTGTGCGCGCCATCATGCGTGGCGAGGGCTTGTTGACCCCATTGCTGCCGGCCCCTGAACTGGCGCCTTTCGCGTCCGATCTGCGCGCCCGGCTGCGCGACCTGGAGGACGAGTATCGTCGTGCGCAAGGTCCCGAGGTCGAGTGGACCGCTGAGCGTTTGCGCACGCTGCTCCGAACCCAGCTCAGCGGCGATCAGGTGATCGTGGTGTCGAATCGGGAGCCGTACATCCACGAACGGGACGCCCAGGGCGTGGTGGTCAAGCGGCCGGCCAGCGGGCTGGTCACCGCGGTCGAGCCGGTGATGCGGGCCTGCTCCGGAACCTGGGTGGCACATGGCAGCGGCAGTGCCGACCGCGAGGTCGTCGATGCCTGCGACAGGGTGCTGGTGCCGCCTGGCCACGACGACTACTGGTTGCGCCGCATCTGGCTGACGCCAGAAGAGGAACAGGGCTACTACTACGGCTTCGCCAACGAGGGGATGTGGCCGCTGTGCCATGTTGCCCATGTGCGGCCGGTGTTCAGGGAGTCTGATTGGGCGATCTATCGAGCCGTCAATCAGCGGTTCGCCGACGCGGTGGTTGCCGAGGCGCGCAGCGAGGACCCCGTGGTGCTGGTCCAGGACTATCACTTTGCATTGCTGCCGGCGATGGTCCGCGAAAAGCTCCCGCAAGCGACGATCCTGACCTTCTGGCACATCCCGTGGCCCAATCCTGAATCCTTCGGAATCTGTCCATGGCGTCGTGAAATTCTGCAGGGAATGCTCGGCAGCACCATCCTGGGGTTTCACACCCGATTCCACTGCAAGAATTTCGTCGAGACGGTTGATCGCTACCTCGAGGCGCGCATTGAGCACGAGCATTCGATCATTTCGTATAAGGACAAGGAAACACTGATCGAGAGCTACCCGATCTCCATTGCCTGGCCTGATGCCGAGCAGATGCTCGCGTGGCCGACCCCGGCGCAATGCCGCCGACGCGTCATCGACCGTTTGGGGTTGCCGCAGGATGTCTGCCTGGCAGTCGGGGTTGACCGGTTCGACTACACCAAAGGAATCCTCGAGCGTTTCAATGCGGTCGACCGCCTGCTGGAAAAGGACCCGTCGTGGATCGGTCGATTCGTGTTCGTGCAGGTCGCCGCGCCCACGCGCGCTGCGCTCGACGAGTACCACAACTTCCAAGTCCGGGTGCACGACAAGGTGCAGCGGATCAACGCACGATTCAGTCGCCCGGGGTATCAGCCGATTCATCTGCTGGCGCACCATCACGAACACGATGCGGTGACCGAACTGTTTCGTGCCGCCGATCTGTGTGTGGTCACGAGCCTTCACGACGGCATGAATCTCGTATGCAAAGAGTTCGTTGCCGCGCGCGATGACCTTCAAGGTGTGCTGGTGCTGAGCCGGTTCGCCGGTGCGGCGCGCGAGATGCCTGAGGCCTTGATCGTGAACCCCTATCATGTTGAAGAGACCGCCGACGCCTTGCTCCAGGCGGCGACCATGCCCCTGGCCGAACAGCGCGAGCGCATGGCAAGCCTGCGCAGCACAGTGCGCGAATTCAATGTGTATCGGTGGGCGGGGCGGATGCTGGCGGACGCAGGTCGCTGGCGTCTGCGGGCCCGAATCGAGGCGCGCGTTCGGCGCAGCCACGTCGATTGAAGCCGCGACCGCCTGTCATGGGGTAACCCGGTGCGCCATCTGTTCACACGAGCCGGTGAAGCGGCGTTGTCCGAGGTCTTGCGTCGGCGACCGCTGATGGCTTTCGATTTCGACGGGACACTCGCGCCGATCGTTGATCGGCCGGGCGAAGCCAAAATGCCGGAGGCTGTCGCGGTGCGGCTAGCGGCTTTGGTCGCCAGGCTGCCGGTAGCGATCGTGACTGGCCGCTCGGTCGCTGATGTTCTGCCGAGATTGGGGTTCGATCCAACGTATTGCGTCGGGAATCATGGCGCGGAAAACGGCGTGTCGGCGGCCTCGGGCTTTGTTCGCGCGCTCGAGCCGCTGCGCGTCCTGATCGCCTGCCAGGCGGAGTCGCTGGCGGCGGTTGGTGTGCGCATCGAGGACAAGGGCCAATCGATCGCGTTCCACTACCGATCTTCCCACTGCCAGGCGCGTGCGCTGTTGCAGATCGATCAGCTGCTTTCACCAGCCGATCAGGCGCTTCGTGTTTTCGCCGGGAAAAAGGTCGTCAACGTGATGGCCGCGGACGCGCCGGACAAGGCTCAGGCGATGCGGTCGCTCTTGTCGTGCTGCGGCGCGAAGACGGCGTTTTTTGCGGGCGATGACATCAATGACGAGCCGGTTTTTGTGATGGCTCCGCCGAGCTGGCTGACCGTTCGGATAGGGCGGGACGATCGCGGTTCGAAAGCGGGGTTCTTCCTCGATTCTCCAGACGAGATGACCGGTTTGCTGGATCGGATTCTGCAGCGCCTTCAGTCGGGTGGGGCGAATTGACTGTGGTCCCGCATGACTTAAAGCGCGCCGCCGCCACGCTATGATTGCCAGATGACAGTCTCCAGAGTTCGCGCCGATCGGCAAGACCGGCAGGCGCCCGAGAAGATGCCGACAGACGATCCGGCCGTCTGTGTTCTCAGACGCTTTCGTCTCGTGTTCAATGCCGTCAAGTCGCATTTCCGGCAGGTGGAATCACAGACTGGCATCGGCGGGGCGCAGTTGTGGGCGCTCAGTGTGATTGCCGAGCGGCCGGACATCGGCATGAAGGAACTTGCGAACGCCATGGATATCCATCAATCCACGGCCAGCAATCTGGTCAGGTCACTGGCGGCCCAGGACCTGCTCGGAACTGCCAGAGAGGGCCAGGATAAGCGCTCGGTGCAGCTGCGACTGCGGCCGGCCGGCCGGCAATTGCTCAGCAGAGCCCCGGCTCCTTTCTCGGGTGTGTTGCCGGATGCATTGGCCGCACTCGATGCCGAGACGCTCGAGCGCCTCGACCGCGACCTGAGCGCCCTGAACTCGGCGCTGCAGGCGGATCCGCTCGCCTCCCGGACGCCGCTGTCACAGATGTAGCCGTTTTGCCACTACCTGATACGAACCAAACTCTTCGAGGCTCTCCGATATGCCCGCTAAAACCGACTACAACACCCTGGCGATCACGGTCACCGACCGTGTCATGACCCTCAAGCTGAACCGGCCCGACAAGCTCAATGCGTTCACCGTCGAGATGGCCAGCGAACTCATCGACCTGTTCACCCGGGTCAACGACGATGACGATGTCGGCGCCATTGTCGTCACGGGCGAGGGCCGCGCCTTTTGCGCCGGCATGGATCTCGCGCGCGAAGGCAATGTGTTCGGGCTCGACGAGTCGCTGCAGCCGACCATGGACGACATGCGCACCCGTCTTGACGACCCGGTGATCGTCGACGGCGTTCGCGACACCGGCGGGCGCGTGACACTGGCCATCCACGCTTGCAGGAAGCCGGTGATCGCCGCAATAAACGGCGCCGCGATCGGCATCGGCGCCACCATGACGCTGGCCATGGATGTGCGCCTGGTCGGCGAGCAGGCGAAGATCGGCTTCGTGTTCGGCAAGCTCGGGATCGTCCCTGAAGCCTGCTCGTCGTGGTTCCTGCCTCGCTTGGTCGGCATCTCCAGGGCACTGGACTGGGTCTATTCGGCGCGCATCCTGGATGCCCAGGAAGTGCTCGGCGCGGGCCTGGCGCTGGCGGTTCACCCGGCAGCCGATCTCCTGGGCGCCGCGCAGCGGCTGGCCGCCAGCTACATCACCGACCGTTCGCCGGTCTCGGTCGCGCTGATGCGCCAGATGATGTACCGCAACAGCGCTGCCGCGTCACCCGAAGAGGCCCATCGGGTCGATTCGCTGGCCATGTTCTACACCAGCCGTGACGACG
The DNA here is from genome assembly GCA_043757735.1 of Burkholderiaceae bacterium. Taxonomy (GTDB): domain Bacteria; phylum Pseudomonadota; class Gammaproteobacteria; order Burkholderiales; family Burkholderiaceae_E; genus Quisquiliibacterium. Next base: position 23,141 of record JAYVOV010000314.1, on the reverse strand, counting down.
GCCATGAAGGCGTGCGTGCGTTCCTGGAAAAGCGGCCGGCGCAGTTCAAGGCGACAGCCTCCAAGGATATGCCGCCGTTTTACCCTTGGTGAGGGTGCTGACGCCGGCGCTGCGTGGCGGCGCCCTGTTGCGGTATTGATTAGCCCGCTCATTTGCGCGCGGGTCATTCGAACTTGAGCGCGCCATCGTCGAGGCTGGCCGCCGGCATTTCATCCTTCTCGGTCCAGTAGTCCTGGCTGTGCAGCCAGGGCTGCTGCGTGCCCTGTCTGGGCAGCAGGTGAATGCCGCGGTTTACATAGCCCGGATTGAAGTTCTCTGAATCGATCCAGGGCTTGAGGTCCATTGCCTGGTCTTCGGGGCGCAGCGCCGGCGTGACCATCGACGCGCCTTTGGCCTTCATGTGATTGAGCAGACGGCAGACGAAGTCGCCGATCATGTCGGCCCGCAGGGTCCAGCTGGCCCGGAAATAACCGAACACCCAGGCCATGTTCGGCACGCCGGTGAACATCGTGCCGCGATACGTGACGGTGTCGGCGAAGTTCAGGGGCTTGCCGTCAATGGTGAACGCGATGTCGCCCAGCACGTTCAGGTTGAACCCGGTGGCGGTGACGATGATGTCGGCGCTCAGTTCCTTGCCGGACTTGAGCATCACGCCTTTTTCGGTGAAGGTTTCGATCTCGTCGGTGACCACCGACGCCTTGCCGTCACGGATGCCGCGGAACAAGTCGCCGTCGGGGATGAAGGCGATGCGCTGGCGCCAGGGCCGGTAGCGCGGCGTGAAGTGCGTGTCGATGTCGTAGTCGGGGCCCAGATAGGCCTTCACGCCGGACAGCAGTTCCTGCTTGAGCACCTCGGGCTCGCTGAACGAGCGCCGCGTGATGGTGGCCTGATCGTGCAGGATCTTGCGGCGCACGATCTCGTGAATCCAGGTCTCGTCGATCTTGAGCTCGCGCAGCATGTCGGCCACCACGTTGGCGTTGCGCCCGGTGACGAAAAACGTCGGCGAGCGCTGCAGCATCGTGACGTGCGCGCATTGCGCCGCGATGGCCGGCACCAGAGTGGCGGCGGTAGCGCCCGAGCCGATCACCAGAACCTGCTTGCCGGCGTAGTGGAGGTCTTCCGGCCAGGTCTGGGGGTGGACGATCTTGCCCTTGAATTGATCCATGCCCGGCCACTGCGGGGTGTAGCCCTCCGAGTGCCTGTAGTAACCCTGGCACATCCAAAGGAAGGTGGCGCTGAAGCGCAGCCGCTCGCCGGTGTCGGTGCGGGTGGCTTCGATGGTCCAGCGCCGGTCCCTGGTGGACCAGCTGGCCGACTGGATCTGGTGCCCGAAGCGGATGTGCCGGCCGAGATCGTTGTCGTCGATCACTTCCGACAGGTAGCTGAGGATTTCTGCGGCGGTGGCGATCGGTGCGCTGGTCCAGGGCTTGAAACGGTAGCCGAAGGTGTAGAGGTCGCTGTCGGAGCGGATGCCGGGATACTTGTGGGTGGTCCAGGTGCCGCCGAAGCTCTTCTGGGTCTCGAGCACCACGAAGCGCGTGCCGGGGCACTGCTGCGTGAGGTGATACGCGCCGCCGACGCCGGAGATGCCGGCGCCGACGATGAGGACGTCGAAGTGTTCGGTTTTGAGGGCTGTCTGGGGCCGTTCGGTCTCAGTGACGGTCATGGTTTCGCTCGCGCTTTCAAGGTCGGGGTCTGTTTTGAACCTATCACAGTACCCCTGATGCCGACCCCAATGATTGAGCGTGCGGTTCTGGATTGGCGGCTCGAATTACTTGAAAATCTGACTCGAATCCGACTGGCTTTTCAAGAACAGCTTCTGCATGCCGCCCAGCCAGCGGTCGTAGTCGGCTGTTTTGCCGCGCAGGTACTGCAGCACCTCCGGATGCGGCAGGATCAGGAATTTCGCTTCGCTCATCCGCTTGACGATCTCGTCGGCCACTGCCTCGGCGCTGAGGATGCCGTCGCCACCGGCCGATCCGCCGTCGCCCGGGACCATGCCGGTGCGGACCGCCTGCGGGCACAGGCACGAGACACCCAGGCCACGGCGACCATAGGCGATCGACAGCCATTCCGCGAAGGCCACCGCTGCGTGTTTGGTCACCGCGTAGGCGGCTGACTCGACGATATTGAGCAGACCGGCGGCTGAAGCGGTGATGATGAAGTAGCCGCCGCCGCGCGCGATCATCGGTTCGACGACCGCCCGCGCCGCCCAGACGTGGGCCATGCCGTGGATCTTCCACATCTTGTCCCACATGGCGTCATCGGCTTCGGCGCCACGGCTGTTGCCGATGCCGGCGTTCGAGAAGTAGATGTCGACGCGGCCATACCGTTTTTCGGCCGCGGCGACCAGCGCCTGGATGTCTTCTTCTTTGCTGACGTCGCAGCGCACCCCGAGACCGTTGATGGCCTCGGCAACGGCTTGCACGCCGGCCTCGTTCATGTCGGCCACCACCACGCCTGCCGCGCCTTCGGCCGCGAACTTCATTGCAGTGGCGCGCCCGATGCCGCTGGCGCCGCCGGTGATCACGGCTACTTTGCCTCTCACGTCCATGTCAGGTCTCCTTTGTTGGGCAGGTGTGTCGATCGTATCCGAGTTGTGTGCATCCGAAACTGGCAAGATCCGCCTCTGGGCGCCGGCGCCGCGCCGCGCCGCGTAGCTTCACTTCATTTCGAGACCGGAGTCCGAGTTCCATGAGCACCGTCATTTCCAGGCGTTTCGAGGGCAAATCCATCCTGATCACCGGGGCCGGCAGTGGCATCGGCCGCGCGACAGCACTGCGTTTCCTGGCGGAGGGCGCCCAGGTGGTGGTTGCCGACTACAACGGCGCTGCGGCTGACGAGACGGCGGAGCTGGCCGCGCAGCAGGGCTTCGGCGGCTCGGTGGTGACGGTTCGCGGCGACGTCTCGGTCGAGGCGGACAACCGGGCAATGGTCGAAGCCGCCCGCGCGCGTTTCGGCAGGCTCGACTGCGCATTTCTGAACGCCGGCGTAGGGGGTGCTTTCGGGCCGATCGCCGAGACCAGTGTTGAAGACTGGGACTACACCTTCCATGTGCTGGTGCGTGGCGTGTTCCTGGGTGCGAAGCATTGTTCGATGGCGATTCGCGAACACGGGCAAGGCGGGGCGCTGGTCGCAACCGCGTCGGTCGCGGGTCTGATGGGCGGCGCCGGATCGCACGCCTACTCGGCGGCGAAGGCCTCGGTGGTGAGCCTCACCCGCAGCATTGCAGTGGAGATGGCGCAATACCGTATCCGGATGAACAGTGTTGCGCCCGGCACCGTCATGACCCCGCTGCTGCATCGTGGTCGCCCTGAAAAAATTCAGTCGGTTCTGCCACCGCAGCCCTGGCCCGATCATGGTCAGCCGGAGAACATCGCCGCGCTGGCGGCTTTTCTGTGTTCCGACGATGCATCCTTCATCACGGGCGAAACCGTGGTCGCCGATGGCGGGCGGATCGCTCAGGGCATGGCGCTGTTCGGCACCGGCGCGGGCAACGTGCTCACTCAGCGCCCGGGCGTGAACCGGGGCACGACCGGCGAGCCCAGCGAACTGCGCACAACGGAGCCGCGTCCGTGAAGTTCAAGATGTCGCCGAATTCGCTGTTTGCGATCCTGCTGCGATCGCCCTGGTGGATCAGCGTGCTCGTTGCGGCCGGGCTGTTTCTGCTGGGACGCCTGTTCATTCCAGCCGTGTATGCGGTTTTTCTGCCCCTGCCTTTCGTGGTCATCGGCGCGATCACCGGCTGGCGGCAGTTTCAGGCGCCCAGTAAACGCCGCATTGCCGCGACGCTGGAGTCCGCGCGCGAGATGTCCTGGGAAGCGTTCTCGAAGGCGGTGGCCGACGGGTATCGGCGCGACGGGTATGTGGTGACGCCGCTGAAAGATCCAGCCGCCGATTTCCTGGTTGAACGGGCGTCGCGCACGGCGCTGGTCAGCTGCCGGCGCTGGAAGGCGGCACGCACCGGTCAAGAGCCGTTGGAGGCGCTGCAGGCGGCTCGGCTGGCGCGCGATGTGCATGACGGCATCTACCTCACCACCGGCGAGGTCACGGCGCAGGCGCTGGCCTATGCGGCTCGTCATCAGCTGCGCCTGGCGCAGGGGCCGGCGCTGCTGACCCTGCTGGGTACCGGGGCGCAGCGGCGCTGACGGCAGGCGGCGACGCCGACGACTGGGCCGCGCAGGGTGTCGACCAACACCAATGCCGCGGCGATCATGATTGGCGAAAAAGGCGCTGCTCTGGTGCTGTGGAACTGAAGCTGCCGGACCTCGCTCGCGCGTCAACGAGGACTTCGCTCGCGCGTCAACGAGCGCAGACCTGCGGTGGGCGCAGGCGCAGGCGGCGGCCGCTGGGTAAACTGTGGTCAGTTCTCGTGAAACTCGACGCGCCGCCATGCGCGCCGCACCCGCCAACCCGGAGCACCCGATGGACACCCGCACTTCCCCTGAACGCCTGCGCCTGGAGCGTCTGCGCGATGCCATGCGCCACCATCAGCTCGACGCGGTGCTGGTGCCGTCGAGCGATCCGCATTTGTCTGAGTACCTGCCAGCGCGCTGGCAGGGTCGGGTGTGGCTGAGCGGATTCACCGGGTCGATGGGCACGCTGGCGGTGACGCTCGATCGGGCCGCGCTGTTCGCCGACAGCCGCTATTGGGTGCAGGCCCAGGCGCAGATCGACGGCACGGGGGTTGAACTCGTCAAGGTCTCGTCCGGTGCGGCCACCCACCACATCGAGTGGCTGGCCGGAGCGGTGCCGGCCGGGGGTGCGGTCGCGGTCGATGGCCAGGTGCTGGGCCTGGCGGCAGCGCTGCAACTGCGCGGCGCGCTCGATCGGGCCGGCGTGCGGCTGCGCGCCGACCTCGATCTGTTCGACGAGGTATGGACCGATCGGCCGGCCCTGCCGCGTGCCGCAGTCTACGAGCACCTGGCGCCGCAGGCGCCGGCGGGGCGAGCCGCCAAGCTGGCGCTGGTGCGCGCGGCGATGGCCGCGCAGGGCGCCAACCACCACTGGATCTCCACGGTCGATGACATTGCCTGGCTGACCAACCTGCGGGGCGCCGATGTCGACTACAACCCGGTCTTTCTCGCCCATCTGCTGGTGTCTCCCGGAGCCGCGACAATGTTCGTCGGCGCCGGCAAGGTCGATGCCGCGCTCGCTGTGCGCCTGGCCGCCGACGGCATCGCACTGGCCGAGTATTCGACCGCCGGCGACAGCCTCGCCCGACTGCCCGAGGCGTCGACCCTGCTGATCGATCCGCGCCGCATCACCTTCGGGCTGCGCGAGCGGGTGCCGCAAGGGGTCAGGGTCGTCGAGGCGATCAATCCCAGCACGCTGGCCAAGAGCCGCAAGAGCGCCGCCGAGGCTGCCTTCGTGCGTGAGACCATGGTCGAAGACGGCGTGGCGATGTGCGAGTTCTATGCATGGTTCGAACAGGCTCTGGCCCGTGGCGAGCGGCTGACCGAAATCACGGTCGACGACAAGCTCTCGGCGGCGCGCGCTGCCCGGCCGGGTTTTGTCGGCCTGAGCTTCCCGGTGATCGCGGGTTTCAACGCCAACGGCGCCATGCCGCACTATCGCGCCGCCGCCGGCAGCGAGGCGGCCATCGGCGGCGATGGCCTGCTGCTGATCGATTCTGGCGGCCAGTACCTTGGGGGCACCACCGACATCACCCGGGTCTGGCCGATCGGCACGGTCACCAGCGCAATGAAACGCGATTACACGCTGGTCCTCAAAGGCACGATCGCTTTGTCGCGAACGGTGTTTCCGCGCGGCACCCTGAGCCCGATGCTCGACGCCATCGCGCGTGCGCCGCTGTGGGCAGAGGGGCTGGACTTCGGCCATGGCACCGGGCATGGGGTGGGCTATTTCCTGAACGTGCACGAGGGGCCTCAGAGCATCAGCAAGGCCATTGCCGAGGCCACCATGGCGATGGAGCCCGGCATGATCACTTCGATCGAGCCCGGGCTCTATCGCGCCGGCCAGTGGGGCATCCGCATCGAGAACCTGGTCCTCAATGTGCCCGCGGTCACCCCGGAAGACGGGCCGCAGGGCAATCCGTTTGGCGAAATGCTCGCCTTCGAGACGCTCACGCTGTGCCCGATCGACACCCGTTGCATTGATCGGACGCTCCTGCGGGCCGATGAGACCGCCTGGCTGAACACCTACCACGCGACTGTGCGCGAGCGGCTCGCGCCGCGCTGCCGAGCCGACGCGCTCGCCTGGCTGAACAGCCGGACCGAAGCGATCTGAGAGGGAGCCACCCGCCGACTGAGAGGGCGCCGCCCGCCGACTGAGAGTTCGTCGGCGTGGCAACGCCGGTGAACGCTCAGGGCGAGTTGCTCGCGGGCCGGTGCAGGAGCTGCGCGAGTTCGGCCGAAAGATGGCTGTAAGCGGCGCCGTCGGCGCCCGGCGCCGCGACCGCCGGGCGTGCCAGTGCGGCACGCATTGCCCGTCCGCCCGCCATCACGTTGTCGATCAGCGGCAGCTCAACAGTCGAGCGCAGGGCTTCGGCCATGCCGACCAGTGCCGCGCCGCCCAGAATGATCGACCGCGCGCCGCTGCGTGTGGCCACCAAGCAGGCTTCGCCCAGCAGTCGCAGCGCGGCCGGCGGATCGGCCGCCAGTTGCGCGCCGGTCCGATCGACGATTTCGATGTGCTGGAGTTCCGTGGCCAGGCCGAGCGACACAGCCAGGCGTTCCAGCATCGGCGGCCAGCGTGTTCCGCCGGTGACAATCGCAAAATGCCCGTGCGCGGCGGCTTCGCGCATCGCGGCTTCGGCCAGGCCGATCACCGGTCCGCCGAACAGCTCGCGCAGCGCGAACACGCCAGGGTCGCCGAAGCAGCCGAGCAGCACGCCGTGAACGCCGGCGCCAGCCGTGGCGAAGGCGTCGAGCGCCGCATGGCCTGCGATGCAGTACGCAGCCTCGGATGAGATGTAGTCGGCGCCGAATCGGGCGGTGACCGGCGTCAGTTCATGGCCGGGCCCGAGTTCGGCGGCCAGCACCGGAACGAGTCTGGCGGTGACGCCGGCGCTGGTGTTGGGGTTGATCAGCAGGATCTTGGACATCTGGGATTTCTCGCGCGCCTCGTTTGGGTTCATCGTGGCCTTGCCGTCGGCCCGCTCGACGGCCTCGCGTTCGATGAGTTTCGACAGCTCGTTCAGGTTCTGGCGCGTGGTCTGCGCGATGAAGGCTTCGAGCAGCGGCGGCTCGACCAGCCGGCGCACATCGAAGACCTCGAGCGCTTCCCGCCGATCGGGTTGTGCGACCGCGGCGCCGCGATTGGGCGGGAGGGTGACTCGCGTGCGGCTTCTTCGCAGGCCGGATTGAATCGATTGAATACCGCGAACATGATGAGCAGGCCAAACGGCAGGGTCCAGGTCAGCTGCGCGCCCAGCGCCGAGGTGAACAGTCCCATCGCTGTGCCATAGGCCGCCAGCGGCGACAGACCCACGGTGAGCAGCATCACCACTGTGCCCGGCATCAGCAAATTACTCTCTCCGGGTCCGACGCCATCGGGTCTCCTGTTGCCGGGAATACGACGCAAGACACAGGCCAGACCTGGCGGCGCCATAAGGGGCGCTGAGATCAGGCGCTTTGCACCAGTGCGACGGATTGGGGCTGGATTGTACGCAATGCAGATCGAAAACTGCATACCATCGATGCGCACAGAACCGGTGCAGGTATCGTATTCAGTTCGCGCCAACCTTCAGGAAATCTGCAAGATGCAAGACCTCGACGACAACATGCCGATTCTCGTCGGCTGCGGTGACATCACCGATCTCGACACGCCAGCCGCTCAGGGCCGCTCGCCTTATGATCTGGTTGCTCAGGCCAGCCGGGTCGCGCTGTCCGATACCGGTGCGGCGGGCATCGGCTCGGTCATCGACACCGTGGCAATGATCCGTTCCTTTGCCGATACCTCGCACCGGTTCGCTACTCGCCTGGGCACCTCGAGCAACCCGCCGCGCAGCGTTTCGTCGCGCCTGGGTCTGAACCCGGGCCGTCACCTCTATTCGTACAGCGGCGGCAACATGCCGCAGTACCTGGTCAACCGGTTCGCCGAGTCGATTGCCCGCGGCGAGATGCGCGGCGCGCTCTTGTGCGGCGGCGAAGCGCTGCGCACCCAGTACGGTGTTGAACGCGCCAACCTGCCGGTCACCTGGACCGAAAATCCGGGTGGCGAACCGGAATTGATCGGCGATCCGCGTCGCGGCTGGAATGACCACGAAGACAAGCACAACATGCGCGCCGCAATCGCGATGTATCCCTTGTTCGAGAACGCGATCCGGGGCGCGCGCGGGCGCACGATCGCGCAGCACATGCCGATCATCGGCGAGCTGATGGCCGGTTTCGCCCGGGTGGCGGCGGCCAATCCGCTGGCCACCCGGCGTGCGGGTTTCAGTGCTGGGCGGCTGATCACCGTCGACGACGAGAACCGCTGGATCGGGTTCCCCTACCCGCGTTTCCTGAACGCCAACGCCTTCATCGACCAGGCCGCAGCGGTCGTCATGACGTCGGTCAGACAGGCGCGTGAACTGGGCATCTCACCCGACAAATGGGTCTTCCTGCACGGCTGCGCCGACGGCCACGACCATTGGTATGTGTCCGATCGCATCAACCTGCATTCTTCACCCGCGATCCGGGCGGTCTCGCGTCAGGCCCTTGACATGGCGGGCCGCCAGATCGGCGACTTCGAATTCCTCGACCTGTACAGCTGCTTCTCGTCGGCGGTGGAGATCGGTTGTCAGGAACTCGGTGTGGCCGAAAACGATCCGCGCGGCCTCACCGTCACCGGTGGACTGCCGTTTTTCGGCGGCCCGGGCAACAACTACGTGACCCACTCCATTGCCGAGATGGTGCGCCGGGTGCGCTCCAAGCCAGGCAGCTTCGGGCTGGTGACGGCCAACGGCAACTACGTGACCAAGCATTCTTTCGGGGTCTATTCGACGGCGCCGGTGCAGGGGCGCTGGACCCGCGAGAGCCCGGCCGTGCTGCAGGCGGAGCTCGATGCGCTGCCCAAGGCGGCGTTCACCGAAACCCCGGTCGGCTCGGCCAGGATCGAAACTTATACCGTGATGCACGGCCGCAAGGGCCCCGAATACGCCCTGATCTATGGCCGACTCGACGCGACCGGCGAACGATTCCTGGCCAACTCGCTGCCCGATGCAGCGGCGATGTGGGACCTGCAGAACCGCGAAAGCCTCGGCCGGCCAGGCACTGTCAGCCAGGTTGACGGTCGCAACGTCTTCGTGCCACGCCCGCATGGCCAATGAGTCTGCAGCCTCCGCCCTTGCGATCGCAACTGTGCCCTGGTCGCGCTGGCGAGGTCGACTGCTGAATCACAGCCTGGCGACTGCGCAGCGCTGGTTTTTGCATCCTGGAACCTGCCACAGTCGCTCGCGCAAGTCGCCCGCTTTCACCATCGAGCCGACGCAGCCCCCGAGTCCTCGCTCGAACTGACCCGGATCGCCGCGATACGAAACCGTTTGCCGCAGGCAATGTCGGCGCTCGGCCCTGTGCTGAGCGCTTGAAGTGAATGCGAGATTCCGGATGAGCCGAACCGGCAGTTCAGACACATCCGATGTGACCACCGGCGCGTCCGATCCGGCTGTCGCCGGGCTTCTGGTCGGCATGCTGGCGGCACCGGTCCGACCGGCCGAACTGCTCGATTGCATGGCGACGTCTCAGGCGTCCGGTTCAGCCAGCAGGAAATGACCACGTGACACGGTGATGGGATAGTCGGGACTGCGCTGCCAGCAGCGCACCTGGACCATCGCCACGCGTGAACCCAGCCGCACGACCTCGCAGCTGGCGAAGGTTTCTTCGGGGCGTCCGGCACGCAGATAGTCGATCGAAAAATCGATACCTTTGGGCAGTTTGTTGCCATGCAGGGTATGGACCAGGTGCAGCAGCGCAGCACTCTCGGCGAAGCCGGCGATGACACCACCATGAATGGCCGGCAGACGGGGATTGCCGATCAGTTTTTCCTGATACGGCATGCGATACAGCGGCTGGCCATTTGACAGCGACACCCGGATGCCCAGGTATTCCAGATACGGCACCGGGTTTTCCGGCAGGACCGGCGCGCTGGCGGTCGGCGCCTGCCAGCCGGGAGCGAGCGATTCGGTCGGCGTTGCCGCTTCGGCGGCGGCCGATACCCCGCCTGGGGTCGCGGGCCGGGTGCCGGGGGGCGTGGACAGCATGAACGAGGCGGTGGCGGTGGCGATCGGTTGCTGCCGATCGGCTTGCCAGACGTCGGCACGAATGAAGGCGATACTGCGGGTGACCCGGTAGCAATGCGCTTCGCAGGTCACGTCGTGTTCAGGGCCGCCGGGGCGCAGGTAGTCCATGCGCAGATCGAGCGTCGCGTAGGGCACCCGCTTGTCCAGCGCCGCGCCGACCGCCAGCCCGCAGGCGGAGTCGGCCAGCACCGTGAGGGGCCCGGGATGCAGCAGGCCGCGCGCCGGGTCGCCCAGCCAGTCGGGCCGCGCTGGCAGCACCATCGTGCCGCGCCCGTGTTCGACCCCGGTGATTCGAATGCCGATGTCGCGCATGTGCGGCGTGTGCGCGACGTATTTTTTGTTGAGGTCGTCGAGGATCGGACTCATGGGCTTGATTTTTTCATGCAACGCCGACATTGCTCGCGTTTCGGTCAGCGGCTGAAGGGCCGGGTGATCGCCGACATCAGCGCGGCGCCCAGGCCGGCGGTCGGCCGACGGGGTGCTTCGCCGCGCGGTGCTTCGGCGGGCTGGGCAGCGGGTGCCGCCTCGGCTCTGGGGGAGGGCTCGGCGCTGCGGTGCATGGCATCGGCACGGTTGCCCGCCGCCGGCGCGCCCCGATTGCCGCCAGGACCACGATTGCCAGGCCCGCGACCACCCGGGCCTCGGTTGCCGGCGGGCCGGCCGTCCGGGCCCGGGCGGGCCTGCGCATGATGGGGCTCTGCCGCGCGGGAAGCCGCCGGACGAGCGGCCCCGGCGCTGTCGCCCGAGCGCGAACCACCAGCACTGCCCCGGCGTTGTTCGCCTTGCCCGGCGCGCGCTCCGCCGCCTTGCCCGCTGCGCTGGCCACGGCCGCCGCCACGTGGGCCGCGCTCGTCGCGTTCATCACGCTCCGGGCCGGCGGCACGGGCCGCGGCATTGGCGGCTTTCATATCGAAGTCGGCAGGCACGATGACCGGGAGCTGCCGCTTGAGCATGCGTTCGATATCCTTGAGCATGCCGCGCTCATCGCTGGAGACCAGCGACAGCGCCTTGCCGGTTGCGCCGGCACGGCCGGTGCGCCCGATGCGGTGGACGTAGTCTTCCGGCACGTTCGGCAGCTCGTAGTTGACCACCTGCGGCAGTTCCACGATATCGAGGCCGCGGGCCGCGATGTCGGTGGCGACCAGCACCTGCAGCGAGCCGTCCTTGAACTGCGCCAGCGCCCGGGTGCGGGCGTTTTGGCTCTTGTTGCCGTGGATGGCCAGTGACTCGATGCCGTCTTTGCCGAGCTGTTCGGCGAGCCGGTTGGCGCCGTGTTTGGTGCGTGTGAAAATCAGCACCTGAAACCATTTTTCGGTCCGGATCAGGTGCGAGAGAACGGCCCGTTTGGCGCCCTTCTCCACTTCGATCACCATCTGCTCGACCGCTTCGGCCGGCGCATTGCGGCGCGCCACTTCGACGCTGGCGGGGTTGTTCAGCAGCCCCTGCGTGAGCTCACGGATTTCGTCGGAGAACGTAGCCGAGAACAGCAGGTTCTGGCGTTGCCTGGGCAGCAGCTTGAGGACCTTTTTGATGTCATGGATGAAGCCCATGTCGAGCATGCGGTCGGCTTCGTCGAGCACCAGGATCTCGACGTTCGAGAGGTCTACGGTGCGTTGGCCGACGTGGTCGAGCAGGCGTCCGGGCGTGGCCACCAGGATGTCGACCCGACCGCGCAGCTGCGAGATCTGGGGATTGATGTTCACGCCGCCGAACACGCAGGCCGCGACGTGCGAAAGATGGCGACCGTAGTCGCGCACGCTTTCATGAACCTGAGCGGCGAGTTCGCGGGTAGGGGTGAGCACCAGCACCCGGATCGGGTGGCGGCCATTGGCCAGTTTGGCCACCGGCTTTGCTTCGAGAAGCTGCAGGATCGGCAGCGTGAAGCCGGCGGTCTTGCCGGTGCCGGTCTGGGCGGCAGCGAGCAGATCGCGGCCACCGAGCACGACCGGGATGGCCTGCAGCTGGATGGGGGTGGGTTCGGTGTAGCCGCACTCGTTGACAGCGCGGACGAGGGGCTCGCAGAGCCCGAGATTTGCAAAGGACATGTCGCCTCATTGGAGAGGTTCAGCGTCGACCGGCCGCATGACAGCCGGGGTCGGATAAGACCCTGACGGCGCGTGGACGCTAGGTCCGGCGGCACCAGTCAGGCAGACGACGAGGGTAGGGGAGGGTCGAGGGCTACGCAGCGGGCGCCGTTGCTCTGTGAGCGGGCGCATAAACACGGAAGGCCGAAGACTGCGACGAAAAAGACTGGTGATTGACCGTCGCGGGTCGCACTATACCGCACTGCGGCAAAACGCGCAGCCAGAGGGTGCGGGCGACGACGGCAGGATGTCTGCGGCTGACCGAAGGCGTTTCGCACCGCGGGACGAATCGCGGGACGAATCGCGCCATTTTTTCAGGCGATGAAGTCCTGGAACGCAAAGTCGTGCAGACGGCGCTCGAAGGTGCAAAGATTCTGGTTGCCCGGCAATTGCCGGACCCAACGCAATTGACGGAGGAGAAAACCATGCGGCAAGCGGTCATCGTTTCTTACGCTCGTACCGGCCTGGCCAAGGCAGGACGCGGCGGCTTCAACAACACCTCGAACATGACGATCCTGGGCCATGCGATCGAGCACGCGGTCAAGCGCTCGAAGGTCGATCCGGCCGAGATCGAAGACGTCATCGCCGGCTGTGTCGCGGGCTCGGGCAACGTCGCCCGTGCCGCCGCACTGCTGGCGGGCCTGCCCGTCACCACCGCGGGCATGACCATGCACCGGGCCTGCTCATCGGGCCTGAACGCGATCGCGGCGGCGGCGCACCACATCGTAGAAGAAGGCGCCAGCATCATGGTCGGCTGCGGCGTCGATTCGATCAGCTATCAGGGCGGCGGCGGCGGCGGCAGGGACGACCGGCTCACCGAGATGTACCCCGCTTTCTGGATGCCGATGATCGACACTGCCGATATCGTTGCCGAGCGCTACAAGATCAGCCGCGAGTTCCAGGATGAGTACTCGCTGCAGTCGCAACAGAAGATGGCAGCCGCCCAGGCGGCTGGCAAGTTCAAGGACGAGATCATCTCGGTGAAGACCAAGATGAAAGTCGTCGACAAGGTCACCAAGGCCGAGTCCTTCGTCGACACCATTGTCGATCGTGACGAATGCAATCGTCCCGAGACCACCCTCGAAGGACTGGCCAAGCTCGAACCGGTCAAGGGTGCGGGCAAGTACGTCACCGCCGGCAACGCCAGCCAGTTGTCCGACGGCGGCGCGGCGGTGGTCCTGATGGAAGCCAAAGAAGCCGAGCGTCGTGGTCTGCAGCCGCTGGGCGCGTTCAAGGGCTGGGCGGTCGCCGGCTGCCAGCCGGACGAGATGGGCATCGGCCCGGTCTTCGCCATTCCCCGTCTGCTCGAGCGTCATGGCCTGAAAATCAGCGACATCGATCTGTGGGAGCTGAACGAAGCCTTTGCCAGCCAGTGCCTGTACAGTCGTGACAAGCTGGGTATCGACCCCGCCAAGTACAACGTCAACGGTGGTTCGATCGCGATCGGCCATCCCTTCGGCATGACCGGTGCTCGTCTGGCCGGACACGTGCTGATGGAAGGCAAGCGGCGCGGCGCCAAGCACGTGGTGGTGTCGATGTGCATCGGCGGCGGCATGGGCGGGGCCGGACTGTTTGAAGTGTTCTGATCAAGCGTCCCTGAAGCGTCGTCAAAGCGTCGTCAAAGCGGCGCTGAGTGGGACTCAAACCCGGTCACCCGCAATGGCGGCCGGGTTTTTTGCGGCCGCATCAAGCGCCGCATCAAGCGCCGCATCAAGCGCTGCATCAAGCGCCGAACCTTGGGCGGCATCGCGGCGTGCCTTCAGGTCGCAGGCACCTTGCGCGGCCATTCCAGCAGCCGCGACACCGCGTACCCCGCTATCAGCCCCCAGAATGCCGCGCCGATGTTGAACAGCGCAATGTCCGCGACGGTCACGGTGAAAGTGACCAGCGCGCCCAGCGAGTAGGCGCCCGAGAACGCGGTGGTGAACGACGACTGCAGCACCTTCAGCATGGCCAGGCCGGCCAGCGTAGCGATGAACGCCGGCGGAGTCGCCAGCATGGCCTCGGTGAACAGCGGCGACGCCAGCCCGAAGGCCAGCGCCAGCACCCCCACTGTGAGCCCCGCGATGTAGTGTCTGCGGCGTTCGCCCGATGAGCACAGGATGGCATTGGTCGGGCCGGTGAGGCAGGTCGAGACCGTGCCGCAGAATGCGGTGGCGATCGACCACAGCCCGCAGCCCAGGGTGGCCGCGTTGACCGGCGCGTCGTGTCCCGCCGCCTTGAGGATTGCAACCCCCTGACCGTTCTGCACCACCAGCACTGTGATCGCCAGCGGCACGACGAGTTCGATCATTGCCGGCCAGGACCAGACCGGCAATTGCAGGACCGGTTGCGCGAAGACCGTCTGGCCGAGCGTGCCCGGATTGAAGCGGCCGGAGAGCATGACCGCGACGACGCCGACCAGCAGCGCACCGATCAGGGGCGGCATCCGCCGCCCGGCCGGCCCCCAGGCGCTCAGCATCAGGAAGGCGATGGTCATCGGCACGGCGATGGCGGCATCGGTGTGCAGCGAGCGGACGAGATCGACCCCGAAACGCAGGAACACGCCGGCCACCATCGCCATCACGATCGGCATCGGCGCCGCCTGCATCGCGCGGCGCACCCAGCCCGATGCGCCGAGCACCGCCATCAGCACGCCGGTGACGATGAACGCGCCGACCACTTCGGCGAATTTCAAATGGGTGAGCGCAGGCCCGACCAGCACCGTGCCCGGGATGGTCCAGAAGAAAGCCAGGGGCATGCGGTAAAGCCAGCAGGCCAGTACGGTCAGCAGGCCGTTGACGAAAAACGCGCCAAACACCCACGAGGCGATTTCGGCCTGCGACAGTCCGCCGCGGCTGGCCACCGACAGAATCACCGCGACCGGGCCGGTGGCCGCGAAGATGAATCCGATCAGCCCGTTGACAACATAACTGGCGCCGAAGTCGGCGCGAAGCGCGCGCAGGGACAGCCGTGGTTGGGCGATGGGTTCGAGCATGTGGGTGCGCCAGCGTTGGTCGGGATCGGCGCCATTGTGTCGCAGACGCTGGCACTCGTCGGCAGCGCGCCTGCGCATTGCGAGACAGACGCCCGTTCACCTGTGGGCAAGTGCTGGCAAGATCGGGCATTTCCTCACGCGTTTGAACGTCATGATTCCCGACCTGAAAAGCCCAGGTGCGCTGCTGCAGCACTTCGGCGCCCGTCTGCGCCTGCCGCTGATCGCTGCGCCGATGTTTCGTGTTTCCGGGCCGGAACTGGTGATCGCTGCCTGCAAGGCGGGCGTGATCGGCTCGTTCCCGACCGCCAACTGCCGGACGGTGGCCGAGTTCGACCGCTGGATCACGCAGATCGAATCGGCGCTGGGCCCGCCGGATGCGCCCTTCTGCCCGAACCTCATCATGCGCCGCGAGTCGCTGCGCGAAGAGGTCGAGGTGCTGCGCCGGCACAAGATCGAGATGGTGATCACCAGTGTTGGGGCACCCGACGCGGTGGTGGCGCCGCTGCACGACATCGGCTGCCTGATTCTGTGTGACGTGGCCTCGGTGCGTCACGCCGAGAAGGCGGTGGCGGCGGGTGTCGACGGACTCATCCTGCTCACCGCGGGGGCCGGCGGCCAGACCGGGTGGGCCAATGGCTTCGCCTTCGTGCGCGCGGTGCGCAGGTTTTTCGATGGGCCAGTGGTGCTGGCGGGCGGGGTCGGCGATGGTGCGGCCATCCTGGCTGCGCAGGTGCTGGGCTGCGACCTGGCCTACATGGGTACCAAGTTCATCGCGACCAGCGAGAGCATGGCGGCGCCCGCCTACAAGCAGATGCTGGTCGACAGCCGCCTGGATGACATCTTGCTGTCGAAGGCGTTCACCGGCCTTGAGACCAATACCCTCAGGCCGTCGATCGTGGCCGCGGGACTGGACCCGGCCGACCTGCCGACCGACATGGCGCCCGAACGCGCCAGGGCGTTGTACGGCAGCGGCGGCAGCACCGGGGTCACCCGCTGGACCGACATCTGGAGTGCCGGCCACTCGGTGTCGGGTGTGTGCGAGATCGCCAGCGTGGCCGACCTGGTGAGCCGCACCGAAGACGAATACCGGCGCGCGACCGATGCAACCCGAGCGCGTCTCGCGGCCCTCAGCCCGAACCGAAGCCGATGATCCGTGCCTCAGAAAAGGCCACCCTCAGCCCGCGGTGTTTCCGGAAGGGTTCAAAGTCGCGCGAGGTCGCCTGACTACTGCAGCTTGCCTCGCCTCTTTCGGACCTCGACCTGTCGGCCCAACTGCACCAGCTTCAGCAAGCCGAGTTTTACGGCCCCGCACTTTGTTTTTGCCCCGGTGTAACGCAAGGCATCCTTCATGAGCTTGTCGTCAATCTCTCTGTTGGTGCGCAGTGATTGCCTGCGCAGGCTCAGCCCATCCATTGGCTCACCGGCGCTGCCGCCAGTTCAAGCGGTTGCGTCACGATGTCGACCAGGGTCGGGCCGTCATGGCGCAGCGCCTGCTGCAGTACGTTGTCGAGTTCGCGCGGGTCTTCCACCCGCCAGGAGGCCATGCCCCAGGCGCGCGCGATGGCGGCGTGGTCGGTGGGCCGGAAATCGACCGAGTAGTAGCGCTGACCATAGCTGGCGCGCTGGCTCGCCTTGATCCAGCCGTAAGAGGCGTTCGACAGCACGACCAGCAGCAGCGGTGCGCCAACCCGCAGGATCGTCTCCAGTTCGCCGGCGCTGAAGCCGAAGCTGCCGTCGCCCATCACGGCGACGCAGCGCGCCTGCGGTCTGGCGAACCAGGCGCCGAGCGCGGCCGGCATCGCAAAGCCCAGTGCGCCGTGTGCCCGATTGGTGATGAAGCGGCGACCCGCCAGGGGCAGGTCGAAGTACGCCGAGACATAAGGGCAGGGCGTGCCAGGGTCGGCGCAGATGATGGCGTCTGGCGGCAAGGCGTGGCGCAGGGCGGCCATGATGCGTTCGGGTTTGATGGGGCGCTCGTCGCTGGTGGCGAGGAGTTGGAAGGCGGCCTGTTTGGTCAGGCGGGCCCGGGCGACCAGTTGCCGT
Source organism: Burkholderiaceae bacterium (assembly GCA_043757735.1). GTDB lineage: Bacteria > Pseudomonadota > Gammaproteobacteria > Burkholderiales > Burkholderiaceae_E > Quisquiliibacterium. The sequence goes on along the minus strand of JAYVOV010000314.1, from coordinate 5,794 downwards.
CCGGGGCTGGCGGCGTCGGCGCCTGGTGGCCTGGCGCCGCGCTGCGGTTCGATGACTTCGAGCAGGGCCTGCAGCGTCAGTCTGGCATCGCCGACCAGAGCCACATCGGTGGGGTAACTGGTCGAGATGGCAAACGGATCGACGTCGCAATGAATGATCGATACGCCCGGCGCCGGAAAGCGCCAGTGTTCGGTGGTGGTCGAGCCGGCGCGGCAGCCGACGAACATCACCAGGTCCGCTGCCGCGACCACTTCGCGAGTGGCCATCACACCACCGTTGGAGCCGACCACGCCGGCGGATAAATCGAAGCCATCGGCCACCGTGCCCTTGCCGCTCACCGTGGTGCAGACGGGTGCGTCGAGCAGGGTAGCCAGACGCGCCAGCGCCTCGCACCCGTCCGCGGCCATGACCCCGCCCCCGCAGATGAGAACCGGCTGCCTGGCGGCAAGCAGGCGCGTGGCGGCGCGTTCGATGTCGTCGGCGGGCGGCATAGAGCGCCAGTTCGGCCACGACCCGTGTTCGGCCTGGGCCCACAACTGCGCCGGATCGATCGATTGTTTCTGAACATCGAAGGGAACGCAAAGGTGCGCAGCGCCCGGGCGGCCGGTCGTGCAGGCACGGAACGCGGCGCGCACCTGATCACCCACCTGGGCCGCGGTGTTGATGGTGCCGTTCCACTTGGTGAGCGGGCCGTACAGCGACTGCTGATCCAGTTCAGTCAGGGGATAGCGGCCACGCGACGACACCGGGACATCGGATGTAAAACCCAGCACCGGTACTGACGATTCGTTGGCTTCGACCAGGCCTGGCAGCAGGTAGGTGGCGCCGCCGCCGCTAGGGCCCTCGCAGACGCCGACTCGCCCGCTGATTCGGGCGTAGGCGTCGGCCATGTAAGCGGCGCTGCGCTCGTCGCGCGTCAGGACGTGGTTGATGCCGTGGTCCAGGCGATAGAGGGCGTCGTAGTAGGGCAGACTGGTGTCGCCGCAGACACCGAAGACGTGGCGCACGCCGTGAAGCTGCAGCATGCGGATCAGGGCTTCGGCGCCGGTGGCTGCGTCGCGCGCAGCGCCGGGGGCAGCGCCGGGGGCACGCGATGAGGGACTGCTCGGGCTCGGGTTCATCGGACGAATATACCGGAGGGCTACGAGCCCGTCGTGACTGACGCGCCGCTGTGCCCGAAAGCCCAGCGGTTTGCCTTCCCGCCTCAGTCGGCCACCGCCATGGCCGCCGCCGCCGCCGCGCCCAGGGCTGCGGGCAGTCCCCAGCGCTCCCAGCCGGACGACCGGCTTCCAACAACCACTTCGACCGGCACCGGCGAGCGTTCGAGCAGTTGTGAGGTCACCGAGTTCTCGAGCAGGCGGGTCAGCGAATGTTTGCGGGCCGTGCCGATCACGATCCTGGTGCATCCCTCGTCGGTGGCCGCATCGCTGATTGCGTCGACCCTGGGGCCGGTCGCGACGCGGATCGAGTGGGCAACGTGATGCTGATCGAGCAGTTCGCGGGCGGCCCGCGTGGCGGTCGCCGCGCGCTCCTGGCGCCATGCGTTGCGCTTGGCAGCCGACACAAAGCGGCCGATCCGACTAGTCAAAGCCGGCTGCACGTTGAGCACCACGATCCGCAGCGAGTCGACCGGGCCGCCACGCAGCACGTGGCGCAGAGCGTCCATCGCATTTTCCGATCCATCGATCGGCACAAGTACCTTGGTCATCGCCATGTCTCCTTCGGGTTGAGCAGCCGTTACGGGGCCGGGCAGTGCGGCCGTCGCGAATCGTTCAATGTGCCCCTGCCGGGCGTGTTCCATGCGCGCACTCGACTGGCGCGTTACCCCGGTCAGCAGCACGCCGGCCACGCCAAGGAGATACGCCAGCGGGACGACGAAGTCGAGTTCGGCGAGCCAGGGTTTCACCAGCGGCTCGGACAACATCATCTTCACGCTGGTGAAGGCCAGAACGCCGGCGCCGATCAGCACGATCGACGGAAAGCGATCGGTCAGCTTGAGCAGCAGTGTGCTGCCCCAGACCACGATCGGCACGCTGATCAGCAGCCCCAGAACCACCAGCAGGTAGCTGCCGTGCGCCGCGCCGGCCACTGCGAGCACATTGTCCACGCCCATCACCGCGTCGGCGATCACGATCGTCTTCATTGCCCCGATGAAGGTCGTCGACGCATCGAATCCGTCCTCGCCGTGGCCGTTGGCAGGCGCGGTCAGCTTGACCGCGATCCAAAGCAGCAGCGCACCGCCGGCCAGCAGCAGGCCTGGAACCTGGAGCAGCCAGACCACCGCCATTGTCATGAGGCTGCGCACCACCACCGCGCCGACCGAACCCCAGAGCACGGCTCGTCGCTGCAGATGGGGCGGCAGCCGGCGGGCTGCCAGTGCGATCACGATCGCATTGTCGCCGGCCAGCACCAGGTCGATCACGACGATCGCCAGCAGGGCCGAAAAGAACTGTGCAGAGAGAATATCCATCGTCAAAGACCCTGAAGTTGTCCGGGCATTGCGTCCTTGCGCCGGCCGGTTCGGACCACCATTGTCGAGCGCTCTCATAGAAGAATCATGATTCTTCATCATGTATTGCGATTCTTCATGAATGCGCGTGCAGGCCGCACGACGCGCGGCATTGCGCAAATCGGTGCGCCTGGGCTAAGGTGCGGGTTGGAGATGCGTTGCCACTTGCGGGCGCGTCCCCCCCCTCAAAGGGGAGTAGCTTTTTTCATCTGGGTCGTCATTACGGGCAATCGGTCGTTCAAGGCCACCCCGGTCCAGATGGCAGCGGTTTTTTTTACCGCCTGCAAGCGAGACCTTTGCCGCGAATGCCACTGGCCTTTTCCTTATTGCTGGCTGGCGTTCTTGGGGCAAGGTCCGCCTCGTTGCCAACGTCGCGGTTTGATGAATTCACCGAACCTGAAGGTGAGTGATGGAACGCGCTCGTATACGTCGATATCTTCGCCATGGCACTCTGCCCCAACTCGTCGCTTTCGAGGCGACCGCGCGTCTGGGCAGCTGCTCGCGCGCCGCTGAGCAGCTGCACCAGTCGCAGCCAACTGTCTCGATTCACCTCAAGAAACTGTCGGAGTCGTTCGGGCAGGTGCTGTTCGAGCGTGCCGGCCGCGGGATGCGTCTGACGCCAGCGGGCGAGGAGGTCTACCAGACCTGCCGAGTGCTGTTTGCAACCCTGGACGAACTCGATCGGCGGCTTGCCCGCCACGCGCTGGCGGCTGTCGACGCGCGGGCGCCGGTCGTTCTGCCGCGAGCGGGATACACGACCCAGGCCGCGACCCAGGAAGGCCTCGCCGCCTGACAGCGGTTGGCGTGTCTCGCACCGCGGAACCAATGCGCGCGCGCCGCCGAAAGCAGACCCGCCGGCATTTGACGGCGGCGCGTGCCTGCACGTACCTTCATTGCTTCCTCTTTCATCATCGACCGCCAACATGAGCCTGCCTCCCATTCTGCGCGACCGCTTGCGCCTCCCCGTCGTGGCTTCGCCGCTGTTCATCATTTCCAACCCGGACCTCGTGATCGCGCAGTGCAAGGCCGGCGTCGTGGGCTCGTTTCCGTCGCTCAATGCTCGGCCCAAGGAGGTGTTCGAGGAGTGGCTGATCCGCATCACGACCGAACTCGCGCAGTACGACCGCAAACACCCCGATGCGCCGTCGGCGCCGTTCGCGGTCAATCAGATCGTGCACAAGAGCAATGACCGGCTCGATCACGATCTGCAGTTATGCGTGAAGTACAAGGTGCCGATCATCATCACTTCGCTCGGTGCGCGGCCCGAGCTCAACGAAACCGTGCATTCGTACGGCGGCATCGTGCTGCACGACATCATCAACAACAAATTCGCGCACAAGGCGATCGACAAAGGCGCCGACGGCCTGATCGCGGTGGCGGCGGGGGCCGGCGGCCATGCGGGCACGCAGTCGCCGTTCGCGCTGATCCAGGAGATCCGCGAGTGGTTCGACGGCCCGGTGCTGCTGTCGGGCTCGATCGCCAACGGCCATGCCATCCTCGCTGCGCAGGCCATGGGCGCCGATCTGGCCTACATCGGTTCGGCCTTTATCGCGACCAAAGAGGCCAACGCGCTCGAAGACTACAAAGAGATGATCGTCAACAGCGCCGCTGACGACATCCTCTACACCAACCTGTTTTCCGGCGTGCACGGCAACTACCTCAAGCCCTCGGTGATCGCCGCCGGCATGGACCCCGACAACCTGCCGGTCAGCGATTCGAGCAAGATGAATTTCGGGTCCGATCGCGAAAAACCCAAGGCCTGGAAGACGATCTGGGGCTGCGGGCAGGGCATCAGCGCGGTCAAGTCGATCCCGTCGGCGGGCGAACTCGTCGCGCGTCTTCAGCGCGAATACGATCAGGCGCTGCGCGAATTGCAGAGCAAGACTGCGCAGGTGGCGGCGCCCGCGGTCGCGGCGCCCGCGGTCGCCGCCTGAGCGACGCTGCAATTGCGTGACAGGTAGCGCATTCAGTTTGGCGCAAGCATTTCGCGCAGCGCGGCATCGAGCGCCAGACCGTGGGCTGGCGTGCCGACGGTGATGCGCAGGAATTGATCGATGCGCGGCGCCTTGAAGTGCCGCACCAGAATTCGCCGCTCACGCAGTCCGGCCTGCAGCCGGGCAGCGTCGTGCAGCGGGTGCCGTGCGAATACAAAATTCGCGCACGACGGCAGCACTTTGAACCCGAGCGCATGCAGGCGGGCGTTCATTGCCTCGCGCTCTGCGATCACGGCCGCGCAACTGCGCGCGAACCAGTCGGCGTCGGCGACCGAGGCCACTGCCCCGGCAATCGCCAGGCGGTCCAGCGGATACGAGTTGAAACTGTTCTTGACCCGCTCCAGCGCGTCAATGAGCCCGGGGTGACCCAGGGCATAGCCAACCCGCAGCCCGGCCAGCGAGCGTGATTTCGAGAATGTGCGCACCACCAGCAGTTGCGGGTGGCGCTCGATGAGGCGCACCGCCGATTCGCCGCCGAAGTCGACATAAGCTTCATCGATCAGGACCACCGAATCCGGATTGAAATCGAGCAGGCGCTCGATCTGGGTCAGGCCCAGCAGGCGTCCTGTGGGGGCATTCGGGTTGGCCAGAACGATGCCGCCGTTGTCTCGGTGGTAGTCGTCTACCTGCACGCCGAAATCGGCGTCGAGGGGTAGCCGCTGGTGCGCGATCCCGTAGAGCGCGCAGTAGACCGGATAGAAGCTGTAGGTGATGTCCGCAAAGAGCACCGGGCGGGCGCTGCCGAACAGACCGAAAAACGCGTGGCCGAGCACCTCGTCGGAGCCGTTGCCGACAAACACCTGGTCGGGCCGCAGCGCGTGCAGGCGGGCCAGCGCCTGCTTGAGCGCGCCGGCGTCCGGATCCGGATACAGCCGCAGTGAATCGCCCGTTTCGCGCCGGATCGCCGCCAGAACCCCGGGCGCGGGCCCAAGCGGATGTTCGTTGGTGTTCAGTTTGATCAGACCTGCGATCAGCGGCTGTTCACCGGGCACATAGGGGGTGAGTGCCCGGACCACCGGACTCCAGAAACGTTGATGTTCGGTCGATTGCGTCACAGTGCGCCACACAGGATGAGAGGAAGGGCAAGCTCGGGGCGCCGCCGCGGACAACGGCGTCGAGGCCCTCATGTTACCGTCGGCGCCTGGCAGCCCGTTCATCGAAGGAAACTGGTATGTCGCTCCCCGGACGCCGTCTGCGACGCACCTTGCTCGCGCCGCTGGTATTGGTGGCGGCGCTGATTTTCGCGCTGGAAGACTGGTTGTGGGACCCGCTCACCCGCCTGATCGCGCGG
>JAYVOV010000313.1:0-6522 GCA_043757735.1 Burkholderiaceae bacterium | reverse complement strand
CGGCCCTCCAGGGCCAGCGCGGGTCTTGGAGAAGACCGCGGGCCAGCGCGATCAGATCAGCCTTGCCGGAAGCAACAGTATCCTCCGCCTGTTGGGGTTCAGTGATCAGTCCGACCGCCATCACCGGAATTCCGACGAACGGTTTGATCGCCTGGGCGAACGGCACCTGGTATCCGGGGCCCAGGGTGATCTTCTGGCGTGGGCTGATGCCGCCGCTGGAGATGTCGAGCCAGTCGCAGCCGAGCTTTTCCAAGGCCTTGGCGTAGACCGTGCTGCTCTCCAGATCCCAGCCGCCGTCGATCCAGTCGGTGGCGCTGAATCGCAGGCCCATCGGCTTGTGGGCCGGCCAGGCGGCCCGCATGGCGGCAAAGACCCGCAGCGGATAACGCATCCGGTTTTCCAGGCTGCCGCCGTATTCGTCAGTGCGCTGATTGGCGATCGGGCTCAGAAACTGGTGCAGCAGGTAGCCGTGCGCGGAATGCACTTCGATGGCATCGAACCCGGCCCGGTCGGCGCGTTCGACGGAATCAACGAAGCGCTGGCACAGTTGGTCCAGGGCGTCGGCGTCCAGTGCCACCGGCGCCGGCTCTGAGTCGAGCTGCGGGACGGCCGAGGGGCCGACCGGCCGCCAGCCGCCGGCGCTGGCGGCAACGAGCTGGCCGCCCTCCCAGGGACGCCCGCTGGAGGCTTTGCGGCCGGCGTGACCGATCTGAATGGCGAGCGGCATCGGGCTGATCTGGCGCAATGTGCGCACCAGTTCGGTCACCGCGCGTTCGGTTGGTTCGTCATACAGGCCCAGGCATCCGGCGGTGATCCGGCCGATCGGCTCGACCGCGGTGGCTTCGACGATCAGCAGGCCGGCGCCGCTCAGGGCCAGCTGGCCCAGGTGGACGGTGTGCCAGGGCTGGGCACGGCCGTCGAGCGCCGAGTACTGGCACATCGGCGAGACGATGATGCGGTTGGAAAGGCGCAGACTGCGCAGCGACAGGGGGGAGAAAAGTATGCTCATGGCTTGAAATATAGCGGGATAGCCCTACCTCTGACACAGTCAACCTTATTTGCGAGTGTCGATTCCATGCGCCTTGACAAACTCACCACTCAATTTCAGCAGGCTCTGGCCGATGCCCAGAGCCTGGCCTTGAACAGCGACCACCAATACATCGAGCCCCTGCATCTGCTGTCGGCCGTGACCGGGCAGCCCGACGGTTCCGGTAAGGCGCTGCTCGAGCGCGCCGGTGTGCGCATTGCCTCCCTGAAGACCGCCATCGACGGCGCGCTCAAGCGCCTGCCGCAGGTGTCGGGCACAGGCGGTGACGTGCAGGTGGGCCGCGACCTGGTCAATCTGCTCAATCTCTGCGAAAAAGAAGCCGGTCGGCGCGGTGACCAATTCATCGCGTCAGAACTGTTTCTGCTGGTGCTGGCCGACGACAAAGGCGAGGCTGGGCGTCTGGCCCGCGAGGCCGGCCTGGATCGCAAGCAGGTGGAAACCGCGATCGACTCTGTACGCGGGGGCCAGCCGGTGGGCAGCGCCGAAGCTGAGGGGCAGCGCGAAGCGCTCAAGAAATACACGGTCGACCTGACCGAACGCGCCCGCGCCGGCAAGCTCGACCCGGTTATCGGCCGCGACGACGAAATCCGCCGCGCCATCCAGATCCTGCAGCGGCGCACCAAGAACAATCCGGTGCTGATCGGCGAACCCGGCGTGGGTAAGACCGCCATCGTCGAGGGCCTGGCGCAGCGCATCGTCAACGGCGAGGTGCCCGATTCGCTCAAGAACAAACGAGTTCTGGTGCTTGACATGGCCATGCTGCTGGCAGGCGCCAAGTATCGTGGCGAATTCGAGGAGCGCCTGAAGTCGGTGCTCAAGGAAGTCGCGCAGGACGAGGGTCAGACCATTGTTTTCATCGACGAACTGCACACCATGGTCGGCGCCGGCAAGGCAGAAGGCGCGATCGACGCGGGCAATATGCTCAAGCCGGCGCTGGCGCGCGGCGAGCTGCACTGCATCGGCGCCACCACGCTGGACGAGTACCGCAAGTACATCGAGAAGGACGCGGCGCTCGAGCGGCGCTTCCAGAAAGTGCTGGTCGGCGAACCCAGCGTCGAAGCCACTATTGCCATCCTGCGCGGCCTGCAGGAGCGCTATGAGCTGCATCACGGCATCGAAATCACCGACCCGGCCATCGTGGCCGCCGCCGAGCTCTCGAACCGCTACATCACCGATCGCTTCTTGCCCGACAAGGCAATCGATCTGATCGACGAAGCGGCCGCACGCATCAAGATGGAGATCGACAGCAAGCCCGAGGTGATGGACAAGCTCGATCGGCGCCTGATCCAGCTCAAGATCGAGCGCGAAGCCGTCAAGCGCGAAACCGACGATGCCTCGCGCAAGCGGCTCGACCTGATCGAGCAGGAGATCGTGCGTCTGGACAAGGAATACGCCGACTTCGACGAACTGCTGCGCTCTGAAAAAGCGGCGGTGCAGGGCAGCGCGCTAATCAAGACCGAGATCGACAAGCTGCGCGCTCAGGTGGCCGATCTGCAGCGCAAGGGGCAGTTCGACAAGCTGGCCGAGATTCAATACGGCAAGCTGCCTGAGCTCGAAGGCCGCCTGAAGGCCGCCAACGATGCCGAGACCGCGCGCAACCAGCCTGGTGCCGCTGGCGCCGGGGCCAGGCCGCGGCTGCTGCGCACCCAGGTGGGCGCCGAGGAGATTGCCGAGGTTGTGTCGCGCGCCACCGGGATCCCGGTGAGCAAGATGCTGCAAGGCGAGCGCGACAAGCTGATCAAGATGGAAGACAAACTGCATGAGCGTGTGGTGGGGCAAGACGAAGCCGTCCGTCTGGTGGCGGACGCGATCCGCCGCTCGCGAGCCGGCCTGTCCGATCCCAACCGGCCGTATGGTTCGTTCCTGTTCCTGGGCCCCACCGGCGTGGGCAAAACCGAACTGTGCAAGGCGCTGGCCACCTTCTTGTTCGATTCGCAGGACCACATGATCCGTATCGACATGAGCGAGTTCATGGAGAAACATTCGGTGGCCCGGCTGATCGGGGCACCTCCTGGGTATGTGGGCTATGAAGAGGGTGGTTACCTGACGGAAGCGGTGCGGCGCAAGCCCTACAGCGTGATCCTGTTCGACGAGATCGAGAAGGCGCACCCGGATGTCTTCAATGTCTTGCTGCAGGTGCTCGACGATGGCCGCATGACCGATGGGCAGGGTCGTACGGTCGACTTCAAGAACACGGTGATCGTGATGACCTCGAACACCGGCAGTCACGAGATCCAGCGTCTGTCGAGCGATCCCAAGACCAATGACCCGGGCCTGATCAAGGCGGCGGTGATGGGCGAAGTCAAGAAAACCTTCCGGCCGGAGTTCATCAACCGGATCGACGAGATCGTGGTGTTCCATGCGCTCGACGCGAAGAACATTGAATCGATCGCGCGCATCCAGCTGCGCATTCTCGAGAAGCGGCTGGCGGCGCTGGAAATGACCCTGGCGGTGACAGAACCCGCGGTGGCAGAGATCGCCAAGGCCGGGTTCGATCCCATCTACGGCGCGCGGCCGCTCAAGCGGGCGATCCAGCAGTTCATCGAGAATCCGGTCGCCCGGCTGGTGCTCGAGGGCAAGTTCGCGCCCAAGGACGTGGTGCCGGTCGATTTCCGCGACGGTCACTTCAGTTTCGATCGGGTCGTGCACTGAGTCGGAGGGCGGGACGGCTCGTGGCAGAATCGCCGCCTTTCCCGCCATTATTGCGTCTCGATGTCCTCTGCTGATTCAAAACCCAACGACAACCGCGTCCTCGATTCCCTGGCCCAGGAGCTGGCGGTGCCGCGCTCGCAAGTGGTCGCGGCCGTCGGCCTGCTCGACGAAGGTGCCACCGTGCCCTTCATCTCCCGCTACCGCAAAGAGGTCACTGGCGGGCTCGATGACACGCAGCTGCGGCTGCTGGCTGAACGACTGGTCTATCTGCGCGAACTCGAGGAGCGGCGAGCGGCGATCCGTGCCAGTATCGACGACCAGGGCAAGCTCAACGACGAGCTGGCCAGACTGATCGCCGCCGCCGCCACCAAGCAGCGCCTCGAAGATCTCTACCTGCCCTACAAGCCCAAGCGGCGCACGCGCGCCCAGATCGCGCGCGAAGCGGGGCTCGAGCCGCTGGCCGATGCCCTGCTGGCCAATCCCGACCTCGATCCGCCACTGGCCGCCGCCGCCTACCTGCGCGCGCCCGATGCGGAAGGCCAGGGCGCGGTTGCCGATGCCAGAGCTGCGCTCGATGGCGCGCGCGACATCTTGTCCGAACGTTTCGCCGAGCGGGCCGACGTGCTCGACACACTGCGCGATCTGCTCTGGTCGCAGGGCTGGATCCACTGCAAAGTGGTCGAAGAAAAGCGCGCTGAAGCGGTCAAGTTCAGCGACTACTTCGTGCACGGCGAACCCATCTCAGCTGCGCCCTCGCATCGCGCGCTGGCGCTGTTTCGCGGTCGCCAGCTCGCCCTGCTTGCGCTGCGCCTGGGCCTGGAGCCGGTGCGCGACGAACTGGTGCCGCATCCGGCCATGCTGCGCCTGGCTGGCATCGTCGGGCTGGGGGAGGCGATCGGCGGGCCGCGCAAGGCGCACGCCTGGCTGGCCGATGTCTGCCGCTGGACCTGGCGTGTGAAGCTGCTGCCGCATCTGGAAACCGAACTCTTCGGCCGACTGCGCGAGAGCGCCGAGGCCGAGGCCATCCGCGTGTTCGGCGACAACCTCAAGGATCTGCTGCTGGCGGCGCCGGCCGGGCCCCGCAGCGTACTGGGGCTGGACCCTGGGCTGCGCACCGGGGTCAAGGTGGCAGTGGTCGACAGTACCGGCAAAGTGCTCGAAACCGGCGCGATCTTTCCGCACGAGCCGCGTCGCGATTGGGAAGGATCCCTCAACACGCTGGCGCTGATGTGTGCACGCCATCGGGTCGAACTGGTTGCGATCGGCAACGGCACTGCTTCGCGGGAAACCGACAAGCTCACCGCCGAGCTGCAGCGCCGTCATCCGGAACTCGGTCTGCGCAAGATGGTGGTGTCGGAGGCGGGTGCGTCGGTGTACTCGGCCAGTGAATTGGCCGCCAGGGAGTTCCCGGATCTGGATGTGACCTTGCGCGGCGCGGTGTCGATCGCGCGGCGCCTGCAGGATCCGCTCGCTGAACTCGTCAAGATAGATCCAAAGTCCATCGGCGTCGGTCAGTACCAGCACGATGTCAATCAGCGTGAACTGGCGCGCAAGCTCGATGGCGCGGTCGAGGACTGCGTGAACGCGGTCGGCGTGGATGTGAATACAGCGTCGGCGGCGCTGCTGGCGCGGGTGTCGGGCCTCAGTTCACTGGTTGCCCAGCGTCTGGTGAGCTACCGCGACGCGAACGGCGCTTTCCCCGACCGGCTCGCCCTTCGTCAGGTGCCGTACTTCGGTGAAAAGGCCTTCGAGCAGGCGGCTGGTTTCTTGCGCGTTCTGTCGGGCAGCAACCCGCTCGATGCCTCGTCGGTGCACCCGGAAGCCTATGGGGTGGTCGAACGCATTCTTGCCAGGTCGGCCAAGACGCCGCGTGAGCTGATCGGCAATCGCGAGGTGCTGCGGCGTCTGCAGCCCTCTGAATTTACCGATGAGCGATTCGGCGAGCCCACGGTGCGCGACATCCTGGCCGAGCTGGAAAAGCCGGGACGTGATCCGCGGGGCGAGTTCATCGCGGCCGAGTTCCGCGAAGGGGTCGAGAAGCTCTCCGACCTGCAGCCCGGCATGCAGCTGCAGGGCGTGGTCACCAACGTGGCCGCATTCGGCGCGTTCGTCGACATCGGCGTGCATCAGGACGGCCTGGTGCACGTGTCCGAGTTGTCGGATCGCTTCGTCAAGGATCCGCGCGAAGTGGTGCGGGCCGGACAGGTGGTGAAGGTGCGGGTGGTGGAAGTGGACGAGGCGCGCAAGCGGATTGCGCTCAGCATGAAAACGCCGCGCGCCGATGAAGCTGCGGGCGTTCGCGCGGGAGATTCTTCGCGTTCTGGCGAGTCACGTGGTGGTGGTCCTCGAGGCGCCGACTCGCGCGCTGGCGAGTCTCGGGGCGGTCAATCGCCCGGTTCGCGGCCCGGCGGGCGCGACAATCGGCCGACCGGTGGCGGCCGCGCGGGCGTTGCCGCTTATTCCGGCGCTGCGCGCAATCAGGCCCCGGTCGGCAACACCGCGTTCGCCGACGCTTTTCGCAAGGCCGGCAAGAACAAGTGAGTCGCGGCGCAGGTTCGAACGGTGTTCGAATCGCTGGCGAGTGCGGGTCAAGATTGCGAGAAGGGCGGCAACTGCCCGAGGCGAGCGCTGCGGGCCTTGTTTCGGGTCGGCAAGTGGGCGCATTCGTTGTCGTCCAATCCGCCCCCGTTTTGTGCTTTACTTGCGCGCTCGCCGCCCATCAGGGCGACCCCCTCGCAAGCGTCCGCAAGGCGCACCACCCAGAGCCGCCCCATGAAATTTCGTTTCCCCGTCATCATCATCGACGAAGACTGGAAGTCCGA
>JAYVOV010000312.1:0-1795 GCA_043757735.1 Burkholderiaceae bacterium | reverse complement strand
AGTGCATTGCCCGTGCGGCTGTAGGATGACACCGTTATCCGCCACCCCTGCTGACCGGGGAGGAATCGGTCAGCCTCGATTGACGGAGCCGGGGCCTGGCAAGAATGCCCGGCACAGCGCCCGCGGCGCCATGACTGCAGGCGTGGGGAACAGAAGAGGGTGGGTCTTCTTCAAATAATGCGCGAGAACTTCGCACGGTTGCGGTCAGCCTGCAGATAGCGGTCAAACACCATGGCCACGGCCCGCACGAAAAACCAGCCGCTGGCCGAGACCTGGATCCCGGTTTCATCGAGTACGACCAGACCCTGGTCGGCCAGTTCGCGCAACTGCTCGAGCTCTGCTGCAAAGTAGCTGCGAAAGTCCAGCAGCCAGGCCAGCTCTATCGATTCGAACAAAACCTGGCCCTGGCACATCAGCGCCATGATCACGGCGCGGCGGGCCAGATCGTCGCGGCTCAGCGCCAGCCCGCGCACCACCGGCAGGCGCCCCTGGTCCAGGTGATCACAGTATTCCGCCATGGTCTTGGCGTTCTGGCTGTAGGTGGCGCCGACACGGCCTATGGCCGACACACCGAGGCCGATCAGGTCGCAGTCCGGCTGGGTGCTGTAGCCCTGGAAGTTGCGGTGCAGCCGTCCCTGGCGCTTGGCGACGGCCAGCGCGTCATTGGGCAGCGCGAAATGATCCATGCCGACGTACACATAACCGCCCGACAGGAAGGCCGAGAGTGATTGCGACAGCATCGCCACCTTGGCAGCGGCGCCGGGCAGTTCGGTCGGGACGATGCGCCGCTGCGGCTTGAAACGCTCGGGCAAATGGGCATAGGCGTACAACGCAATGCGGTCGGGCCGCAATTGCTGCACCTGCGCCAGCGTTCTTGCGAACGATTCCGGTGTCTGCCGCGGCAACCCATAGATCAGGTCCACGTTGATCGAGTCAAAGCCGATTGCCCGCGCCTGTTCCATCAGCGCGAACACCTGTTCAGCCGGCTGGATGCGGTGCACGGCTTTCTGCACTTCGGGATCGAAGTCCTGCACGCCGAAGCTGAGGCGGGTAAAGCCCAATTCGGCCAACACGGCCAGACGCGCGCCGTCCACGGTACGCGGGTCGATCTCGATCGAATACTCACCGCCGGGTGCCAGCGCGAAACTACGCCGCAGCATGGCCATCAGCTCCCGCAGTTCCTCGTCAGACAGAAAGGTGGGCGTGCCGCCGCCCAGGTGCAGTTGTGTGACGGTCCGACTCAGTCCGAGCTGGGCCGTATGCAGGTCAACTTCACGGCTGAGATAGCGCAGATAACTGGCCGCCCGGTCGTGGTGTTTGGTGATGATCTTGTTGCAGGCGCAGTAGTAACACAGCGATTCGCAGAACGGAATATGCACGTACAGCGACAGCGCCGACAGGCCGGGTTGGCGCTGAGCCAGCGCCTGGCCATAGTCGGCTGCGGTGAAGGCTTCGACGAAACGGTCGGCCGTCGGGTAAGAGGTGTAACGCGGCCCCGAAACATCGAATCGGCGCAGCAGGTCGGGCAAAACGGGATTCATCGCAGGCCTCTGGTAGTGAGGCATCACTGTGCCGCGTTCACCACCGCAGCCGCTTGATCTGGATCAAGATTGCCTGAGCGGGCAAGCGAACCTTTTGATCCAGATCAGAAGAACCCTTGTCAGGAAGACAAGCGCATCGCTACACAGACCGTGAACCGGATGCCCTGCACGGCCCGGCGGCCTTTCTTTGTCACATGCAGGCTGGACATGGTGCTTGATTTCTCAGTCGCTTACTGGTCCGGCAGACGAATCGG
>JAYVOV010000311.1:0-1797 GCA_043757735.1 Burkholderiaceae bacterium | reverse complement strand
CGATCGACCGCCTGACTCTGCAGCTTCTGCCAATCCTGAACAGGGTGGTCGAGCTCGAACTGCTTTCTCCCGAGACCCGGCCGATGGGTGTGCCAGGTGGCGCGCCCGCCGCTGCGGCGACCAGTTCGGCGTTTGCCGCCTCGCCAGGGTCGGCCTATGCCACGCCCTCGTTCGCAGCGCCGGCGGCCTCGTTCACGGCGCCGGCGGCCTCGTTCACGGCGCCGGCGCCCTCGTTCACGGCGCCGGCGGCGCGTCCCGTGCCCGCCGGCGCGGCGGGCGCTGGCCCCGGCTCCCAGGCGGGCGCCGCTTCAGCGGCAGCTTCGGTGGTGAAAACGCCGCTCCAGCCTTCGCCGACCCCTGCCAGCGCGCCGCCGCCCTCCAATCTGCTCAACTTTCCGCTAAATGCGGTCGAGCCGCCCATTTCGCAGCGCCTGCGTGTGCTGGTGGTCGACGACAGTCCCACCGTCAGGCGCCAACTCACCATCGCGTTCGATCGCATGGGCATTGCCTGCGAAGCGGTCGAATCCGCCGGCAAGGGCATCGAAAAGCTCTGGGAACAGCACTTCGATCTCGCCCTGGTCGACGTGGTGATGCCGGGCATGGACGGCTACAAGCTCACCCGCGAGATCAAGCGCAATCGCCATTGGCGGCAGTTGCCGGTGATCATCCTGACCAGTCGTTCTTCGCCCTTCGATCTCGCGCGCGGCGCGCTGGCCGGGTGCGACACATATCTCACCAAACCGGTGCCGTATCGGGCGCTCGAGGCGGCGGTCATCAAGCAGATGCGCCGTTCGCTCGCGATCGACGATCTCACCGGCATGATGCGCACCGCCACGCAGCCGGTCGCACCGGCCCCCGCGGCGCCTGCGCCGACGGGCGTCATGGCCCGTTTTTTCAGGCGCTGAGCGGCCGGGCGAATGTTGGATCAAATGCCGGTCAAAGGGGCTTGCGAGGCGCTGGTCGTCGATGATGTCGCGACCGAGCGCGCGCGCATGCTTGGCATCCTGCAGACCGCCGGCTGGCGCGTACGCACCGCCATGAGCGGCGTGCAGGCGCTCGAGTCGGCACGCCTTGATCCGCCGGACATCATTTTCATGGACATCGTCATGCCGGGAATGGACGGCTTTGAAGCCTGTCGACGTCTGGCCGACGATCCGCGCACCCGTTCGATCCCGGTGATTTTTGTATCCAGCAAGGCGCAGCGGGCAGATCAAGTCTGGGCGCGCATGCAAGGGGGGCGCGAAGTGCTTGCGAAGCCCTACACCGCTGAACACCTCCTGTCGGCAATCGAGCGCCATGCCGGGGCCGGCGATGGCGCTCGCTGACGCCCCTGCCGGCTCGATGCCCACGCCTGCTGGCGGCTCTGGCGCGCCGTCTTTCGGTTTGCTGCTGGGCGGTGTCAGAGTCGTTCTGCCGGCCGGCGTGCCGGTTGTCTATCTGTCCGACGTCGCGATTCATCCATTGGCCGGGGCGCCTGGTCGGGTGCTGGGCCTGATGCAGCTCCAAGGCCACCCTGTGGTTGTCCTGGAGGCCGCTCTTTCACCGCCCGCGGGCCCGCCCGCCGTACGCCGCCGTGCGGTTCTGGTGCTGGGTGCAACTGGCGATTGCGCGGCTTTGCGGGTCGATGAAGCGCCGGCGCCGATTGCGCTCGGTGCAGCGGTAACCGGTATCGCGGCGCCGTCCTGCGCCTTTGCCCAGGTCCTGGATTCGCCAGTTGCCGATGCCGCTGACGCGTCTCGGGTATGGTGGCATTTTGTGCCCGCCCGTCTGTTCGAGGTGCTGGCCGCTCAAAGCGAA
>JAYVOV010000310.1:0-1800 GCA_043757735.1 Burkholderiaceae bacterium | reverse complement strand
CCGACTGAAGGGCCGGCGAATCGCTCCAGCCGCCCAGTGCAATCGCCGGCAGGCGTGGCGCAGTAGGCTGCACATAGTCTTTGCCGAAAAAGAAGGCCAGGCCCAGCCCGAGCGTCATCAGCGCGATGCCGAACGCAACGTCATTGACCCTTGGCACACTGCACACCAGACCGTGCACCAGGCCGAAGAGCGCACCGAAAGCGCCCGCAGCGAGCACCCCCCACCAGGCCGAGTCGGCATGAAACGCGACCGCATAGCCGCTCATCGCACCGAACACCATCGTGCCCTCCAGGCCCAGGTTGATCCGCCCGGAGCGCTCGGTCAAGGTCTCGCCCAGGCTCACGAACAAAAACGGCGTGGACACGCGCAGCGCGCCGCCCAGAATGGCGGCCAGAACCGTCAACCAGGCACTCTCGTCACCGCTCATGGCTGACTCGCCTCAGAGGCCGGCCGGCGCGAAGCTGTGCGGCCCACCCGCAGGCCGATCGGGCGCAACTGCCAGTTGACACGGCCATACAAGGCTTCGCTGGCCAGGATCGACACGAACAGCAGCCCCTGCAGGACCTGCGTGGTGGCATCGGGCAGATCCAGTCGACGCTGCAGCAAGCTGCCGGCGGCAGCGATGCCGCCCAGCAGAATCGCCACCGGCACCGCCGCCAGAGGCTGCTGGCGAGCGATGAAGGCCACCAGGATGCCGGTGTAGCCATAACCCGCGATCAGCGACGCGTTGGCCGACCCGTGCACCGCCAGCACCTCGATGGCGCCGGCCAGACCCGAGGCTGCACCGCCCATGGCGCAGGCAGCCACCAGCAGCGCGGCAACCGGCAAGCCGACCAGGCGAGCCGCGCGCACATTGCCACCGGCCACCCGCATCGCGAAACCGAGCGTGGTCCGCGACACCAGAATCTGCGCCAGCAGCGCGGCGACGATGCCGATGGCCAGCCCCCAATGCAGATCGGTGCCCGGCATCGTGCCCAGCATCACCGACTCGGGCAAGGTCGCGGTCGATGGTTTGTTCAAGCTCGCAGGATCGCGCAGCGGCCCGTCGACCAGATGGTTGAACAGCGCGATGGCGATGTAGGAGATCAGCAGACTGGCGATGGTTTCATTCAGCCCCCGCCCAGCCCGCAGGGCACCGGCCAGCCCGCTGCACACAGCGCCCGCCGCCATTGCCGCCAGACATGCGACCACAATCACGACAGCCGGCGCCGCGCCGGCGCCGGCCAGCGCCAATGCCGCGCTGGCGCCAGCCAGCCCGCCCAGGGCCAGCGCGCCTTCACCGCCGATCATCACCAGCCCCACCTGCGCGGGAATCGCCACCGCCAGGCCGGTGAGGATCAGCGGCGCCGCGCGCAGCAGGGTGTTCTGCCACGAGAAACTGCTGGCGAATGCGCCCTCGAAGATCACGCCCATGACCGCGAGCGGATCGTGCCCGATGGCGAGCACAAATGCGCCGAACAGCAGCAGGCCTGTTGCGATGGCAACGATCGCAATCGCCACAGGCTCCAGTCCGCGGGCAGGCATGCTCAGACTTCTGGAAGTGACACGACGGGTAGCGGGGGCGCTAGTCTGCTGCGGGTGGTCGGCGCAGATCAGGCCGGAATGCCGCCGATCACCCCCTCGACCAGATAATTCATCTTTTCCAGTTCGATGTTGGTCATTTCCAGCGACGCGCCCGCGGCCACCACCGTGGCGCCCTTGTTGTCTTTCAGCGGCCCCTTGAAAATCACGAAGTCGCCCCTGGTCAAGCCCGCTTTGGCCTGGTCGCCCGCCTCCTTGGCCTTGGCCGATACACCAGGC
>JAYVOV010000309.1:0-1801 GCA_043757735.1 Burkholderiaceae bacterium | reverse complement strand
TCGCGAACAGCGGGACGCCCGCGACACCGGTGGCATCGCGGCCGAGCGATTGCTGCTCGTTGTAGGCAAACGCCAGCGACGCGCCCAGCTGCCCGAGGCGCCCCTTTGCGGCCGCGAGATCTTCATCCCGAAAACGCATCAGGCCGGCCAGTTCACCACCGCCGATCGTGTCGCTGTCCATCGTGATCGACTTGTTCGCCGTGGTCAGATTCAGTGCCAGTCGGCGCGGATCGAGCGAATCCGAGATCAGCGAGAAACGGGCAACCGACTTCCCCACGACCAATGCCTGACCGGACGCCGAGAACAGGCTCGCCGTACCGTCGTAGTTGATATAGGCACTCGCCTTCATGAACTTGTTGACATCCTCGACCAGAAAGTCGCGACGATCGAGCAGGTCGTTCGGCGGCTGTCCGCTGCCGCTGCCCTTGGCAATCTGCTCGTTCAACGCGGCCAGCTGCCGCAGGGATTCGTTGAGCTTGTTGACGCCCTCGTTCATCCGCAGATCGACCTGCTCGTGCTGACTTTCGAGCTGGTCGCTGACTGCGGCGAAACGTTCCGCCAGCAGGTTCGCGCTGTTGGTAGCGACGGTTCGGGCCGACGGGTCGAACGGCCGATTCACGACGTCGGCCATCGCCGAGGTCAGGTCGTCCATTGCGGCCCCGATGCCGTTCTCGCGGTCGGAAAACATCCGGTCGAGCCGGCCGAGCTGCGTGGCGCGCGCGGTGTCGGCAGTCGACATCGCGGTCCCCAGCGCCACCTCGCTGGTCAGGTGCGCATCATAGCGGCGCACCACCGTCGCCACGACCACACCGCGGCCGATAAAGCCACCACCGCTGAAAGTGCCCTGTGAAGTTGCCAGCTGCACTTCCTGGCGGCTGTAGCCGGGCGTGTTCACATTCGAGATGTTGTGAGCAGTCGTCTGCATCTGCGCGGACGCGGCCCGCAGCGCCGAGGCACCTACATTGAGCAGATCGGACATTTGGCTTGCTCCTCGAGATCGGGCATCAGGTATCAGGTATCAGGTATCGGGTGTCAGGTCACCAGACGCTGCAACGACAGCGTCTTCTGGATCGTTTTTTCAAGCTTGACCCCATAAGCGGGGTCGGTGGCATATCCGGCGCGCTGCATGCTGGCGGCGAAGGCCTGCACGCTGCCGCCCGACTGCATCACGCCGCTGTAGCGCGGACTCTTCGCCATCATCCCGGCCCAGTCCTGGAACGCTTCGCTGTAGGAGCCGTAAGAACGGAACCGCGCGACTTGTCGGGTTGCCTGGCCGCCGACGAATTCGGTTGTGCTGGCGGCAGTCGCTGCGCCGCGCCAGGCGCCGCCGGCCTTGATTCCGAACAGATTGAAGCTGCCGGTGCCGTTGGCATTGCGGATTTCAGATTTTCCCCAGCCCGATTCGAGAGCCGCCTGGCCGACGATGAAAGCGGCGGGCACGCCGGTGCTGCGTTCGGCCAGCAGGGCATGGGGCCAGACCTTGCGGACAAAATCGGCTTGCGGCCCGCTCAGATGGCGAACGTCCGGCTGAGCCGGAGAACTCGCGGCTTCAGGTCTCGACACCCAGCGCGCCGACGCCGCAGAAGCAGCCTCCGTGATGGCGCTGGCAGCTGCCACCATGCCGGGGCTGGACGTCGGGCCGGACGGCGCGCCCACCAGGCCGCCGGTCGCGGCGAATGCCGCCAACGCCTGCCGAATCACCGCCTCGGGCGGCATCGCGGCGGCGGCTGTCCGCGACGCACGGCGCGCCACCGCGGCCGCTGCGATCGCCGACGTAGCGCTGGCCGGCAGCGCCAACGCA
>JAYVOV010000308.1:0-6559 GCA_043757735.1 Burkholderiaceae bacterium | reverse complement strand
GCCGGCGTTGTTGATGAGAATATCCACGCCGCCAAACGCCGCCTCCGCCGCGCCGACCATGGCGGCGATCTCCGCAGGTATTGTCATGTCGGCGGCGTTGTAAATGCAGCGAACGCCAAACTCGCGTTCGATGGCGGCTCTCGCGCTCTCGATCTCGTCGGCCGGGCCAAAACCGTTCAGGCACACGTTTGCGCCCTCTCGGGCGAGCGCCCGGGCGCAGGCCAGACCGATTCCGCTGGTCGAACCGGTCACGAGCGCGGAGCGAGATTTCAGGGACATGAGTTGACCTCGGCGATCTTCGGAATGGGATCGTGGAACCTCAGCATATCGCAATGCACAAAAGATTGGGACGCTTCTCTCGTCGCATTAGCGCCCGCACGCGACAACGCCTATATTGCGTGCATGAACCCGACTGAACCCCATTCCAGACAAGGGCGCTCCAGCCGGGCGCATGACCCCACCCATGACCACTCCAATTGCGAGGGTCATGGCGACCATGTGACCGGGCTGAATCTGACCCCCGGCCGCCAGTCGATCCTGGACATGCTCTGCGCCGCCGGGAAGCCGCTGGGCGCATATGAAATGATCGACCGGCTGGTGGGCGCGAACGGCCGTCGTCCGGCGCCCATTTCCGTCTATCGCGCGCTCGATTATCTCGTGGAGAACGGGCTCGTGCATCGGTTGGCCACGCGCAACGCCTTTCTGGCCTGCGCCCACAACCATAAGGGCGCCGAGCCGACCGTATTTCTGATATGCGAGGCTTGCGGGAAGGTGGAGGAATCGCCCTCCAACTCCATCGGCGAGGGGCTGCTGGCGCTCTCAAAAAGCCACGGGTTCAAGCCTAATTCGCAGATGATTGAAGTGTCGGGCGTCTGTGCACAATGCGCGCCCGACAAACCGGCCTGAATGACCGATTCACGAAAGACGATCCGCATGCAGTTGATCGACCCTATGACCCTCGTTGACGCAGTCATCCCGGACGCAGCGCCCCAGATCCGTCACCGCACAATTGGCGTGCGCGTGGGCGAGGGGCTGGGCTCCGTCATCGTGGGCGGAGACGCGCCCGTCGTCGTTCAGTCGATGACGAACACTGACACGGCGGACATTGAGGGCACTGTCAATCAGGTGGCGGCGCTGGCGCTGGCAGGATCAGAGATAGTTCGCATCACGGTCGATCGCGCCGAGGCCGCCGCAGCCGTGCCGCGCATCAAGGAAAAGCTGCTCGCGCGTGGAGTTTACGCCCCGCTCGTGGGAGACTTTCACTACATCGGACACAAGCTGCTCACCGATTATCCCGATTGTGCGCGAGCGCTGGACAAGTACCGCATCAACCC
Source organism: Burkholderiaceae bacterium (assembly GCA_043757735.1). Taxonomy (GTDB): domain Bacteria; phylum Pseudomonadota; class Gammaproteobacteria; order Burkholderiales; family Burkholderiaceae_E; genus Quisquiliibacterium. The sequence continues at coordinate 5,225 of JAYVOV010000308.1, read as the reverse complement.
GGGCAACGTCGGCTTTCGCGAGAAGAAGGACCGCCAGTTTGGCGCCATTGTCGAACTCGCCATCAAGCACGGGAAGGCCGTGCGCATTGGCGCCAACTGGGGTTCGCTGGATCAGGAATTGCTGACGGGGATGATGAACGAGAACGCCAAATTTGCGCGCCCGCTCGACGCCCGCGCTGTGACGCGCGAAGCGCTGGTGCGCTCGGCGCTCTGGTCAGCAGAACGCGCCGAAGAAATGGGCCTTGGCCGCGACCGGATTATCATTTCCGCCAAGGTCTCGGCGGTGCAGGATCTCATTGCGGCCTACCGCATGCTCGCCAGCCGCAGCAATTATGCGCTCCATCTCGGCCTGACCGAGGCGGGCATGGGCTCAAAAGGCATCGTCGCTTCGTCCGCCGCCATGGGAATCCTGCTGCAGGAAGGCATCGGCGACACGATTCGCGTGTCGCTCACCCCCGAGCCGGGCGGCGACCGCACGCTTGAAGTCAAAGTTGCGCAGGAATTGCTCCAGACCATGGGCTTTCGCACCTTTGTGCCGCTGGTGGCCGCCTGCCCCGGCTGCGGGCGCACCACATCGACGGTCTTTCAGGAACTGGCGCGCGATATCCAGTCCTGGATTTCCACCTCGATGCCCCAATGGCGCGAGACCTATCCCGGCGTCGAAACGCTCAACGTCGCCGTCATGGGCTGCATCGTGAACGGGCCGGGCGAATCAAAACACGCCGACATCGGCATTTCCCTGCCGGGCGCCAACGAAGCGCCGGTTGCACCCGTATTCATCGATGGCGTGCGCGATGTCACCCTCAAGGGCGATCGCATCGCCGAAGAGTTCCAGGCGATTGTCGAGAACTATGTGCGTCGGCGTTACGGGGTGGTCGCGAGCGACCCGGCGTGAAAGTGACGCAATGAGCAAGATCGAACGTATTCAGGGTGTGCGCGGCATGAACGACGTGCTGCCCGCAGACGAGGCGCTGTGGTCGCGCTTCGAGGCCGCCGTCGCCTCGTGCATGCGCGCCTATGGCTATCAGCGCATCCGCACACCCATCGTCGAGCCGACCAGTCTGTTTGTGCGCGGCATCGGCGAGGTGACCGACATCGTCGAAAAGGAGATGTACTCCTTCACTGATTCGCTCAACGGCGAGCAACTCACCCTGCGCCCCGAGTCCACCGCCGGCGTCGTGCGCAGCGTCATCGAAAACAACCTGCTCTACGACGGCCCCAAGCGTCTGTGGTACACCGGGCCGATGTTCCGCCACGAGCGCCCGCAGAAGGGCCGCTACCGCCAGTTCCACCAGGTGGGCGCCGAGGCGCTGGGCATGAGCGGGCCAGATGCCGATGCCGAAGTCATCCTGATGTGCCAGCGCCTCTGGGATGATCTCGGTCTGACCAACGTGAAACTCGAGATCAATACCCTGGGTCAGGCCGATGAACGCCGCGCCCACCGGGAAGCGCTGATCGCGCATTTCCAGAGCCATCTCGGTGTCCTCGACGAAGAAGCGCGGCGCCGGCTGCACAGCAATCCGCTGCGCATTCTCGACACCAAGAACCCTGCTATGCAGGCGGTTGCCGAAAGCGCGCCCAAACTGATCGACTTCCTGGGCGAAGCCTCGCTCGCGCATTTTGCGGGGCTGCAGAGCCTGCTGCGCGCCCAGAACATCCATGCGCGCATCAACCCCCGTTTGGTGCGTGGCCTCGACTACTACAACCTCAGCGTCTTCGAGTGGGTGGCCGATGGCGTCACCCTGTGCGGCGGCGGCCGTTACGACCCCCTGATCGAAATGCTCGGCGGACGCGCGGCGCCGGCCTGCGGCTTTGGTATCGGTGTTGAACGGGTGCTCGAGCGCATGCGCGCCGAATCGATCGAACTCGACACCGGGAACTGCGATGTCTACATCGTCCACCAGGGCGAGGGCGTGATGCCGGTGGCCTTCCAGGCCGCCGAACGCCTGCGCGATGGCGGGCTCGATGTGGTGCTCCATGCGGGTGGCGGTGGGTTCAAGTCGCAGTTCAAGCGGGCCGACGCCAGCGGCGCATTCGCGGCGGTGGTGTTGGGCGAAGAAGAAGTCAAAACGGGTCAGGCGACCATCAAGTGGCTGCGCGAAGCGTCGGCCGCGCCCGGCGAAGGGCGTCAGCAGCGGGTGGCGCTCGATGCACTTTCGCATACCATCGTCGATGCACTCGTGTCTGGCGAAGACACCTGAGACTGATCGTACGCACCAGCAGCAATCATCCACACGGGAGCGTCAGGCGATGGCCTACGACTTGGAAGAACAGGAACAACTGGCCAGCTTCAAGGCTTTCTGGAATCAATACGGCAATTTTCTGCTCACCGTGATCACCGTGGTGCTGCTGGCGATTGCTGGCTGGCGCGGCTGGGGCTGGTACCAGGCGCGTGAAGCCGCCAGTGCCGCGGTCGTCTACGAACAACTCCAGGTGGCGGTGCAGTCCAAGGATCTCGACAAGATCAAGGCGGCTGCCGGCACGCTGTTCGAGAAGCATGGTGGATCGGCTTATGGCCCGCTGGGTGCGCTGATCGCAGCCAAGGCTTATTTCGATGGCGGTGACCTCAAAGGCGCGCGCGCGCCGCTTCAGTGGGTGATCGACAACGCCAGGGAAGATGAATTCAAACACCTGGCGCGGGTCCGCCTGGCCGGCGTGATGCTCGATCAGGAAGCCTATGACGAGGGGCTGAAGCTGCTCTCGCTCGAGCCGCCCGCCCGCTTCGTCACTGCCTATGCCGACCGTCGCGGTGATCTGCTCGTGGCCAAGGGCAAGCCCGAAGAGGCTCGCGCCGCCTACAAACAGGCGATCGAAAAGGCCGAGCCCAACAGTCCGCTGCGCCGTGTCGTCCAGATCAAGCTCGACGCGTTGGGCGGAGCCGGCGCATGAGGTCCCTGACGGCCGCGCGCTGGCTGTTCGCCGTTCTGTCGGTTGGCACCCTGGCCGGTTGCGGCAGCTGGTGGCCGTGGAGCAATTCCAAAGCCAAGCTGCCTGATCCCCCTGCCGCCAGCACCACGGTGCCGGCGCGCGCTGCCTGGACTGCCAAGCTGCCCGCCGGTGGCGTCGGATTTGCGCCGGTCGTGGCCAATGGCGCACTGTTCGCCGCCGCGGCCGACGGTACCGTGGTCAGAATCGATCCAGCCACCGGCCGCACTGCCTGGCAGATCAATGCCGGCAAACGCCTGACTGCCGGACCTGGCAGCGACGGGCAGGTGGTTGTGGTCGCCTCGCGCGATGGCGCGCTGCTGGCCTTCGATGCGTCCGGCAAGGCGGTCTGGACCGCGCCACTGGGCGCCGAGGCGGTTTCGGTGCCCTCGGTCGGCCTGGGTCTGGTCATTGTCCGGACCAGCGATAACCGGATTTCTGCCTTCGAGACCGACACCGGCAAGCGCCGCTGGATCATGACGCGCCAGTTGCCCCCGCTGGTGCTGCGCCAGACCACCTCGATCGCGATTGCGCCGGGTACCGCCTATGCCGGCCTGCCCGGTGGGCGCGTCGTCGCGATCAGCCTGCAGAACGGTGTACAGCGCTGGGAGGCCGCGGTCTCGAATCCACGCGGCGGCAATGAAATTGAGCGCATCGCCGATGTCGTCGGCTCGCCGCTGGTCAGCGGCCGCGAGGTCTGCGCCGCCAGCTTCCAAGGCAAGGTAGCCTGCTTCGATGCCTCGACCGGACGCCCGCTGTGGTCGCGCGACGTCGCCACCGCCGGTGGCATCGACATCGATGCCCGTCTGGTGAGCGTGAGCGACGAGCGTGGCCAGGTGCAGGCTTTTTCGCGCTCGGGCGCCAGCGTCTGGCGCCAGGACAAACTCGCCCGCCGCGAGCCCTCGGCACCGCTGTCGGTGGGCAGTGTGCTGGTGCTGGGCGACGTGCAGGGTTTTGTTTATCTACTGTCGCGCGATGACGGCGCCATTGCTGCCCGGTTCGCTACAGACGGCACGCCGGTCGTGGCGCCGGCGGCTGTCCACGAGCGCACCGCGGTCGTGCAGACGAGCGGCGGGACCCTCTTCGCCGTGACGATCGACTGATCGGATTGTTTTCATGAATCGCGTACCGGTGCTGGCCCTGGTGGGCCGCCCCAATGTGGGCAAGAGCACCTTGTTCAATCGCATGACCGAAAGCCGTGCGGCGCTGGTCGCCGACCGTCCCGGCCTGACCCGTGATCGTCACTACGGTCGCGCCCGGGTCGGTGACACTCACTGCATCGTGATCGACACCGGCGGTTTCGAGCCGGTGGCAAAAGGCGGCATCGAATATCAGATGGCGCGACAGGCTCGCCAGGCGGTGCTCGAAGCCGATGTGGTCTTGTTCATCGTCGACGGCCGACAAGGTCTCACTGGCCATGACCGCGACATCGCTGCCGAGTTGCGGCGCAGCGCGCGAAAACTGGTCCTGGTGGTCAACAAGACCGAAGGCATGTCGCGCCACACGGTGTCTGCGGAGTTCTACGAGCTCGGTCTGGGCGTGCCGCTGGCGGTTTCCGCGGCCCACGGCGACGGTGTTCGCGACCTGCTCGATATCGCCCTCGAAGGCCTGCTGCCCGCCACACCGCCGCCTGCTGAAGACTGGCCTGAAACCGCTGCTGCTGCCGAGCCAGGCGAAATTCCCGAAGCCACACCGGCGACCCGGCGAATCCGGGTGGCGGTGGTAGGGCGCCCCAACGCCGGCAAGAGCACCCTGATCAACACGCTGCTGGGCGAAGAGCGCCTGATCGCTTTCGACCAGCCGGGCACCACCCGTGACGCGGTTGCGATCGATTTCGAAAAAGCCGGACGTCCGTACACGCTCATCGACACAGCGGGCGTTCGCCGGCGCGGCAAGGTCACCGACATGGTCGAGAAGTTCTCGGTCGTCAAGACGCTGCAGGCCATCGAAGACTGTAACGTCTGCGTGCTGATGCTCGATGCGCTCGAGGGCGTGGCCGAGCAGGATGCCAACATCGCCGGCTACATTCTCGAAGCGGGCAGGGCATTGGTGGTGGCCGTCAACAAGTGGGATCTTCTGCCCGGCCCGGAGCGCGAACGCCTGAAGTCCGAGTTCGATCGCAAACTGCATTTTCTCAAGTTCGCCAACCTGCACATGGTCTCCGCCAAGACTGGTCTGGGTGTGGGCGCGCTGATGCGCTCTGTCGACGACGCCTACGCGGCCGCGATGCGCAAGCTCTCCACGCCCAAGCTCACCCGTGCTTTGCAGGAGGCAGTCGAACGGCAGCAGCCGCCGCGCCG
>JAYVOV010000307.1:0-6576 GCA_043757735.1 Burkholderiaceae bacterium | reverse complement strand
CCTCGGCACTCACCGTGCTGCTGGGCAGCCTGGCAGGCATTTCGATCTCGGGCCTGCTGGTGGCGGGTGTGGTGCCGGGGGTGCTGCTGGCGCTGGTGTTCGTGGCCTACATCGTGATCCGCTGCAAGCTCGACCCGACGCTGGCGCCCACGTATGAACACGTGCCGGTGACGGGCTGGGCGCGCTGGCGGCCCCTGATCGTCTATGTCACGCCGCTGGTGCTGATCTTCGTGATCGTGATCGCCGCCATGACGGCCGGGTGGGCCACGCCCACGGAGTCCGCCGCAATCGGCGCGCTGGCGACCCTTCTGGTCGCGCTGGTGTACCGCTCGCTCAGCTGGGACAACCTGCTCAAGGCCTTGATGGGCACCGCCGGCATCTCCGGCATCATCTTGTTCATCATCATCGGCGCCACCACCTTCTCGCAGATTCTGGCGTTTTCAGGCGCAACCAACGGGCTGGTCGCGCTGGTGCAGGGCGGCGGCCTGTCGCCCTGGACGGTGCTGCTGGGCATGATGGCGATACTGCTGATGCTGGGCTGCTTCATCGATCAGGTCAGCATGATGCTGATCACCCTGCCCTTTTTCATGCCGCTGGTGCAGCACTTCAACTGGGACCCGCTGTGGTTTGGCGTGATGTTCCTGATCTGCATGCAGCTGGGCCTGCTAACACCGCCCTTCGGCATGCTGCTTTTCACGATGCGCGGCGTCGCGCCCAAGTCCATCTCCACCCAGCAGATCTTCTCCGCAGTAACGCCCTATGTGGTGTTCGGTGTGCTGATGCTGGTGGCCGTGATGCTGTTCCCCGGGCTGGCCACCTGGCTGCCCAAGCTGCTGCTGTCCAAGTAGGACGGACCCATGGGCTATCTGTCCCAGCGACTGGTCCACGAGGCCAAGACCGGCGAGGTGCTCGACGGGCCGCGCCGCTACCTGCTGATGCGCGCCGATGTCTTTTCGGGCGCGGTCGCCCTGGTGGCGCCGGTGCACCGGGCCCCGATGCTCGAGGCCTTCGCTCGCTCGGTTGCGCTGCATGGCGCCGACAGCGTGAATGCGTATCTTGAAGCGTTGGGTGGTGATCAGGCTGCGCTGCTGGCGGCGCTGCCGGCGGCGGCAGCGGATCTGGGCTGGGGGGTATGGCGCTTCGATCCGCTGAACGAGTCCGCACCGTCACTGGGGCTCGAGGTGCGCAACAGCCCCTTCGTCCAGGCCTTCGAAGACCAGCGAAGCGACGAACCGGTCTGCGCGCCCGTCGCGGGCATGCTCACCGCGTTGGGACAGACCTTATGGGGGCGTCCGGTACGCTGCGTCGAAGCCGCCTGCGTGGCGCGCGACGGGGGCGAGAGCTGCCGCTTCGAGGCGCGGCCCTTTCTCCCCAGTACTTCCTGACGGAGCCGAAATGTCGAGCCAGACCCGCCTGAATCCCGCGCAGCTTTTCGACGGCTCGCGGGTGCATCGGTCGGTGTACCTCGATGCTGACATCTTCGCGCTCGAGCGCCGCCGGCTGTTTCACCGCACCTGGCAGTACATCGGCCATGAAAGCCAGCTGCCCCTGACCGGCGACTACCTCAACACCGAGGTCGCGGGACAGCCGGTGCTGCTGCTGCGTCGAGGCGACGGCTCATTAGGTGCGGTGCTCAACCGCTGCGCACACAAGGGCTCGGCCCTGGTCACCGACCGCCACGGCTGCGCCGGCCGCACCCTGCGCTGCCCTTACCACGGCTGGCACTACCGGCTCGACGGAAGCCTGATCGGCGTGCCGCTGAAGGGCGACTACGCACACGCCAACGTCGATCAATGCGATGCCGCACGCGGCCTCACACCGGTGGCCACCGCCGGCCATCGCGGATTCGTGTTCGTGCGGCTGAGCCCGCAGGGCATGGCCTTCGCGGAGCAAATGGCGCCACTGCTGCCGGTGCTGGACCTGATCGCCGACCGTTCGCCCAGCGGCCAGCTGCAGGTCAACGGCCCTTGTCTGCGCATGAAGCTGCGTTGCAACTGGAAGCTTTACCTCGAGAACATCAACGACACCTTGCATGTGCTCACAGCGCATGCCTCGGCGGCCGACGCCGCGCAGGCGGTGTGGGGCGGACAAGCGCCAGACGCGCCCAAACCGATGGCGATCGAGCAGCTGCTGCCCTTCGCCAACGGTCATGCGTTCTTCGAGAATATGGGCGGCCGCGTGCTGCCGGGCGGCCACAGCATTCTAGGCACGCAGGCCAGCATTCATTCGGCCTATGGCGATCCGAGCGACTACAACCAGGCCTTGATCGCGGCACACGGCGAGGACCGCGCGGCTCAGGTCCTGGCCTTCACACCGCAAAATGTGGTCTGTTATCCGGGCATGGCGCTGAAATCCTCGCCCCTCACCATCCGTGTCCTTCGGCCATTGGCCGCCGACCAGACCTTGCTGGAGGTCTGGGCACTCGCCCCCGCAGACGGCCCAGCCGCTCTTCATCGTCGCGGCACCACTTACAACCGGCTGGTGTTTTCACCGATGTCGGTGGTCGCGCACGACGACATCCACCTCTGGGAGAGCGCTCAGCGCGCGCTTGCCGCCGATGGCAATGAATGGGTGAGCCTGCAGCGCGGCTGGACCGGTTCGTCGGCCGCCGACCAGCCCGGTGCAGCGGGACACGACATCAGCGGCACAGACGAAGCGCTGATGCGAAATCAATATGCCGCCTGGCAGTACTGGATGACACAAGCCGACGGCGAGTGAAACGTGCGGCCGGCGGTGCACGCGGCGGCGCGCCATCAGCGCAACTGATTCACGGCTTTCGATTGGTCTTTGCCACCGCGTCGGCAGTGGCGGTGCTGGTGATGCTGCTGGGCTCCCGCGCCTGCCAGTAGGGCTGAACACCCGACGCGCTCACTGACCAGGCTTGGGCTCCAGCCAGGCGTTAAAGCGCGCCGGCCGCTTCTCGCGAAACGAAGCAACCCCCTCACGGGCATCGGGATGGTGATCGCTGATCGCCGTCTTGGCCGCGATCTCGTCGAGCGACTGCGCCCAGGACAACTCGGCTGCATTGTGGATGGAGCGCTTCAGAAGCCGCATCGACACCTGCGGGCCTTCAGCCAGCTCGCGCGCCAGCGCCAGAGCGGCATCGGGCAGTGCCGCGTCGTCGAGCACCTCGTGCACCAGCCCCAGGGCGAGCGCCTGATCGGCCTCGACGATGCGCTTGCGCATCAGGAAGTCCATGGTTCGGGCGACCCCCATCAGCTGCACCAGCAGGAATTGGCCGCCCTCGTCAGGCAGCAGGCCAAAGCGCAACGTGGCGCTGCCCAGGCGTGCCGAGCGCGCGGCCAGGCGAAAATCGCAGGCCAGTGCCATCGAGAACCCAGACTGCAAAGCCAGACCATTGACCGCCGCGATGGTGAGTTTGGAGAGGTCGCGAATCGTGGTGTTGAGTTTTTGCGAGATGACTCTGAGCGCGTCGTAGGTGCCGATATCGGTGTCGTGCCCGCCGGGGATCGGCGGCACCTGCATGCCCGCGTCACCGGTACCGTCGCGATACCCCTTCAGATCGTCGCCCGCGCAGAAGGCCTTGCCGATGCCGGTGAACACCACCACGCGCACCTTGTCGTCCATCTGCGCCTGGGTGAGCGTTTCGATCAGATTGCGCTTGATCGCGGTGCTCATACCGTTCATTTGCGCAGGCCGGTTGAACTGAATCCACGCGATGCCCGGATCGCGCAGGGAGACGTCGTAGCCGGTGAATGAACCTGTTTTCATCATGATGAATGCTCCGCGAAGCTTGGATGGGGCGGCGTGCAGCGGGCCGCCGGCGCGCCGCGCGAGAAGGTTGCCGCAGTATTCGGCGCGCGCAGAACTGAAGTCAATTCAATAGGCCCGGACTTGGAATGGCATCGGCATCGGCATCGGCAACTTCACCCCGGCACCCCGGCACCCCGGCACCCCGGCACCACTGTCGGCCCCGTCCCTTATCATCCGATCTCACACCCACCCTCGACCTGGATTCCCCATGACCCAAGCCCGCGCTTCGACCGCTTCGCCTCGGTCGCCCCATCGCCCGGTCGGCGTGATCGGTCTGGGCGCCATGGGCATGGGCGTGGCCCGCAGCCTGCTGCGCAAGGGCTTCGAAGTGCATGCCTGCGATGTGCGCGAATCAGCGCGCCAGAGCATTGCCGCCGAAGGCGCCATCGCGCACGAAACACCGGCCGCCTTGGCTGTGCGGGTCGAGGCCCTGATCATTCTGGTGGTCAACGCCGCGCAGACGGATTTGGTGCTGTTCGGCGAGCACGGCGCGGCGGCCGCGCTGAAACCGGGCGCCACCGTCATCGCCTCGAGCACCGTCGCGCCCGAGTTCGCCGAAAAACTCACCGATCGCCTGACCGCACTTGGCCTGCGCTACCTTGACGCGCCAGTCTCTGGCGGGGCGATACGCGCGGCCTCCGGCGAGATGACCATCATGGCCTCGGGCGCCCCCGAGACCTTCGCCGCGGTGGAGGATGTACTGGCCGCGATCTCGGCCAAGGTCTATCGCTTGGGGGACGCGCCCGGCATGGGCTCCAAGGTGAAGATGATCAACCAGCTGCTGGCCGGCGTGCACATCGCGGCGGCCACCGAGGCGATGGCGCTGGGCATTCGCGCCGGCATTGAACCGAACGCGCTGTACGAGGTCATCTCCAACAGCGCAGGCGCAAGCTGGATGTTCCAGAACCGCGTGCCGCACATCCTGGCCGGCGACTATAAGCCTTTGTCGGCGGTGAACATCTTCGTGAAAGATCTGGGCATCGTGCTGGACTCGGCACGCCAGCTCACCTTTCCGCTGCCGCTCACATCGGCCGCGCACCAGATGTATCTGGCCACCAGCGCCGCAGGGCTTGGCGGCGAAGACGACTCGGCGGTGATCAAGATGTTCCAGAAACTCACCGGCATCGAACTGCCTGCCAAGAAAGACTGAACCATGCTGCTCGGCTGCATCGCGGACGATTTCACCGGCGCCACGGATCTCGCCGGCATGCTGGTGCGCGGCGGCATGCGCACCGTTCAGGCCGTCGGCGTGCCGCGCGGCGGCGCACCAGATGCCGACGCGGTGGTGGTGTCGCTGAAGTCGCGCACGACGCCGGCGGCACAGGCCATCGAAGAATCGCTGGCGGCGCTGCGCTGGCTGCAGGCCAACGGCGCGCGGCAGATCTTCTTCAAGTACTGCTCGACTTTCGATTCAACCGAAGCCGGCAACATCGGCCCGGTCGCCGATGCACTGCTCGAGGCGCTGAGCTCAGATTTCAGCATCGCCTGCCCGGCTTTTCCCGAGAACGGCCGCAGTGTGTTCAGAGGGCATCTGTTCGTGGGCGACGGCCTGCTCAATGAATCGGGCATGGAGAAGCACCCGCTCACGCCGATGACGGATGCCAACCTGGTGCGGGTGCTGCAAAAGCAGAGCGCCCGCCGAGTCGGCCTGGCGCGCTACGACACCGTGGCACGCGGTGTCGCAGCCTTGCGCGAACGCTTCGCCGCGCTGCGTGCCGAGGGTGTCAGTCTGGCCATCGTCGATGCGGTGGACAACGATGATCTGATGACGATCGGTGCGGCCGGCGCTGATCTTGCGCTGATTACCGGGGGCTCGGGCGTCGCCATCGGGCTGCCTGCCAACTTCGCGGCGCTGGGCCTGCTGGGCGACCCGGGGCAGGCGGCACGCATGCCTGCCATCACCGGCGCCGCGGCGATCATCTCCGGCAGCTGCTCACGGGCCACCAGCGCGCAGGTTGCCGACTGGGCCGCCAGCCGGCCCGTTTTCCGGATCGACCCGCTCGCTCTGGCTGACGGCCAGCCGCTGGCTCAGCAGGCGCTGGCCTGGGTTCGCTCGCAAGCCGCCGGCGCCTCGGTACTGATCAGCGCGACCAACACCCCGGAAGAAGTGGCCAAAGTTCAGGCGCGTCTGGGCGTGCAGACCGCGGGCGATCTGGTCGAGCATGCGCTGGCCGAAGTGGCACGCGGGCTGGTGGCCCATGGCGTGCGAAAACTGGTGGTAGCCGGCGGCGAGACTTCAGGCGCGGTGGTCAAGGCGCTGGGCATCGAGCAGATGCGTGTGGGGCCTCAGATCGACCCCGGTGTGCCCTGGATGGTGGCCGATGGCGGCGCCCCCGACGGCGCTCCGCTCGCGCTCGCCTTGAAGTCCGGCAACTTCGGCACAGTCGATTTTTTCGCCAAGGCTCTGGCAATGCTGCGCTGAGTCAGCGCTATTGCAGACGCTGTGCAACCGGTACAGACTGCCACCACCCTGCCGCCGCGTGGCCGGGCAACTACGACTCTGACGGAGGTTCCCGTGAAGACCGAACTGTTCTATCTGACACTCTCAGCCGTGCTGACCGGCGTGCTTTGGCTGCCGTACATTCTGGATCGGCTGGCAGTGCGTGGGCTGCTCGATGCAGTCGGCTACCCCGAGAACCCCAAGGCACAATCAGCCTGGGCGCAGCGGCTGATGAAGGCTCATGCCAACGCGGTCGAGAATCTGGTTGTGTTCGCCGCATTGGTGCTGACAGCGCAGGCATTGAATCTCGGTGGTGCCGCCACCGCCAGTGCGTGCACCGTCTACTTCTGGGCCCGAGTGGT
>JAYVOV010000306.1:0-6580 GCA_043757735.1 Burkholderiaceae bacterium | reverse complement strand
GGCCGGCCGCCATCGCCGCGGCCGCCTGCCGGATCGCAGCGCACGTCCGCACCACGCCCTGCCTGACGCTCGACTGGGCCGGCCGGCCGCTCAATCTCAAGCTCGAATACCTCCAGGAAAGCGGCACCTTCAAGGCGCGCGGTGCATTCAACCGCCTGCTCTCGGCCCACATTCCGGCCGTCGGCGTGGCGGCGGCCTCGGGCGGCAACCACGGCATTGCGGTGGCTCTGGCCGCGAGCCGGCTGGGCGTCCCGGCCCACATCTTCGTGCCGGAGCCCACCCCGCAGGCCAAGCGCGACCGCCTTGCCGCACTGGGCGCGCACGTGCATCGGGGCGGCGCGGCTTATGCCGATGCCCTGGCCGCCTGCAACGCGTTCCGGCAGACAAACGGCGCGCTCGAGTCCCACGCCTACGACCACCCCGCCACTCTCGCGGGTCAAGGCACCGTCGCCCGCGAATGGCAGTACCAGGCGCCCGATCTCGATACTGTCCTGGTGGCGGTCGGCGGTGGCGGCCTGATCGGCGGCATGGCAGCCTGGTACCAGGGCCAGGTTCGGGTGGTGGCGGTGGAGTCCGAGGGCTGCCCGACACTGCATCAGGCTCTGGCCGCCGGCGAACCGGTCGATGTCAGCGTCGGCGGTCTGGCGGCAGACTCCCTCGGCGCCCGCCGCATCGGTTCCCTGATGTTCCCGGTGGCGCAGCGTCATATCGCGTCGTCCGTGCTGGTCCCCGACACAGCCATTCGACAGGCCCAGCGCCACCTTTGGCAGCAGGCTCGCATCCCGACCGAACCCGGTGGCGCCGCTGCGTTCGCGGCGCTGCTCTGCGGCGCCTATCGGCCGTTGCCGGGCGAGCGGGTGGGCGTATTGATCTGCGGCGCCAATGTTGACCCGAGCTCTCTAGAGGCGTAGTGAGCACCAACCCACGCCTCCTCGCCGTGTCCGCCGGCCGCGCCGTCACGCTGATCGCCCGCGACGGCAACGGGCGCGCTGCGCCGGTGCAGAGCGCGATCGCCAAGCGGGCCATCAGCACCCTGGCTGACCCAGCCCCCATTGCGCTCAGCGCACTCGGCATTGCCGGTGATGAGATCGTCGACCTTACCGTGCACGGCGGCCTGGACAAGGCTGTCTACCTCTATCCATTCGAGCATTTCGCATTCTGGCAGACGGTCCGCGCCCAGGCTGGCCGGCACGAGCCCCTCGCGCCCGGCGCGCTCGGCGAGAACCTGCTGATCGAGGGCCTGCTCGAACCAGGCGTCTGGGTGGGCGACCGCCTGCGCATCGGCGAAGCCGAACTGCGTGTCGAGAGTCCGCGCTCGCCCTGCTTCAAGTTCAACCTGCACATGGGCTTTTCATGGGCCTCCAAGATGATGGTGCAAAGTGGCTTCACCGGCTTCTATTGCGCCGTCGTTCGTCAGGGCAAAGTCACCGCCGGCGACCCCATCACTGGTCTTCCAGGCGATCGCGTCGTCACCATCCAGGAAAGCCACCGGTTGCGACACAGCAGGCGCCAAGCGCCGCTCTTCTGATGTAAAGTGGAACCAATGTCCGACTTGAGTCCTGCTCAGCGTACCGCCGGCACCGCGCGCTTTCTGGTTGCGGCCGGGACACTTTTTGCCGCCGAAGCCATCTGGCGCGGCTCGGTGGCCCGTTCCCTGATGGCGGCTGCGCTCATCGTGTTCGGCGGCGGACTGCTGTTCATCGCCAAACGGGCCGACTGAACCCGTCAGCGCCGCGCCCCTTGGGCACCGGCACACCGCTCTCCCAACCCGCGTCCATTCAAGCGCGCCATGACCGATTTCGCAGCGCTGCGCGTCGACGCTTTCGCCGTCGACGAAGAACTGATCGATGCCGGCAGTGTCGGGCCTGAACTCGCCCATCTGGCCCAGGTCTACCTGCGCAGCCCACGGGCGCTGGTCTGGCGCAATGCGTCATCCGAGTGGCGGGTATTTGTCCTGCTGCTGCCGATCGCCTCGCGCCTGTCACTGATGGTCAACCCCATCTTCGCGCAGCTGGCCCGCGCCTGGGGCATGAACGCGCGCTTCGTCGGTATCGACCGGCAGGGCCTGGCTTACGATTTTCGCACGCTGCTCTCGGACCGCACTCTGAAACTGCTGGTCGAGATGCTCACCGCCGATCAAAACCGCGACGTCGATGCCGCTCGCCTGCTCGACACCCTGTTCGGCACCCTGGCCGGCGAGATGCTCACCGTGCTCGAACAACGCCGCGACGACTGGTCGCGCCATCTCGATACCGAGCACCGCCTCGAGTCGCAGGTGCCGGGCACCTTGTTCGAGCGCACCACCCGCTTCCCGGATTTCCATGCGGCGCTGCGCGCCGCCCTGCGCAACGACATCATCGACGTCGCCTTCTACGGTCGAGCACTGCGCGCGGTCGACCTGCGCGAACAGGCTTTTGAGACGCGGGTGGCCTCGCTGCTCGAAAGCAGCCTGGACCCGGTGCCGATGGCCAAGCTTGCCCAGATACCAGCGGGCCGCCATCTGGGCTGCTACAACTGGCTGCAGCTCGACCCGCGCCACGCCGCGGCGCGCGCCCACATCCTTTCACGGCTGCCCGGCTTCGCGACCTTCTTCGCGCAGACGCTGGTGCCGCTCGACGCCGCCCACGACCGCGTCGCGAGCGAAGGTTACGACCTGCGCTCGCTGGTGGCGCGCACCGCAAGCGCCCACAGCCAGCACTGGGCGGGCGTGCTGCGCAGAGCCGTCGATGCGGGCCAGGATCGCGCCGTCATCGAAGCGCTGGCCCAGCGATTCCAGGTGCCAGAGAACGTCCTGCGCCGGCTCTGGCGCGAGCTGCCCGCCGCACTCGGCCAGCCGCCTACCTGGCAGATTGCCCAGGTGCTGCGGCAGCTGCAGCGCGCCGGCGACCGCGGCTGGCCGGACAGCGACGCTCAGTGGCGCGAACTGCTGGCCCGCGCGGTGCCGGCCGAGGCAGCCTGAGGCCCGGCGGGGCAGGCCAATGGCAGGGTCTCAGCTGGCGATTCGCTCCCGCTCAGCGCGGCGGCTTCAGGTCCTCCGCGCCGGTGTAGATCCGGTTCCAGGTCGGTGCGATCACGATCTCGTTCAGGCACACATGCGCCGGCGCACTCACTGCGTAGACAATCGCGGCGGCGACGTCCTCGGGCTTGAGCATACGGGCGATATCAGCATCGGGCGGGCGCTTCGGCCGCGCGCGCAAAATGGGCGTGGCGACCTCGCCCGGGCATACCAGGGTGGCCCGCACGCCATTGGGCCCCTCCTGGTCGTTGATGCTTTCAACCAGCGGCGCCAACGCCATCTTGCTCGCACCATAGGCGGCGCCAGTGAAGGTGGTGTAGCGCCAGCCGGCCCACGACGACACCACCACGATCGATCCGCGGCCGGCCGCGCGCATGGCGGGCAGCACTGCGCCCATACAGAAGGCCACGCCGTTCAGGTTCACTGCGGTCACCTGGGCGAAAGCTTCCGGGGTGAGCGCGTTCCAGTAGCGGTTGGGAATGTTGCCACCGGCCGAACAGACCAGCATGTCGATCCGCCCATGGCCAGCCAGAATGCTGTCGGCCGCCTTCGACACAGCCGCGGCATCGCTCACGTCCAGCGGCAGCGCTTCGGCCTGACCGCCCGCCGCTCGAGATGCGGCAACCACCGTATCAAGTTCAGCCTGGCGGCGCCCGGAAACCACCACCAGCGCGCCCGCGCGCGCCAGTGCCAGCACGGTCTCTTGGCCGATGCCTGTACCGCCGCCCGTCACCCAGGCCACGTGACCGCTCAAATCTCTGCTCATATTCATCCTTTCATGGGACGCACTCGTCCAAGCCGGTAGGCTTGCAACATGGCCAATGATCCCGCGCTGAGATCGATTCTGAAAGCCGCCTGGCAGCTGCTGCTGCAAGGCTGTGCCGATTCGCAGCATGGCTTTCACTGGCCGGTGCTGGCCACGGTTGACGCCGCAGGCGGCCCCGATGCCCGAACGGTGGTGCTGCGCACCTGCGACGCGCACGAGTGCCGGCTGCAACTGCACAGCGACGCGCGGGCCGGCAAGGTGGCGCAACTGAACCGCCAGCCGCTCGCCTGCCTGGTTTTCCACGACGCACCGGCGCGCACGCAGCTGCGGGTATACGGGAATGCCTGTGTGCACGTCGACAACGCGCTTGCACAAGACGCCTGGTCCCGGCTGTCCGAACGCAGCCGCTCGCTCTACGCCGGCCCGGCGCGTTTCGCCGCGATAGACATGAAGGTCGAGCGCATGGATTGGCTGCTGCTCGATGAGCCCGCACATCGCCGTGCTGGTTTCGACTGGCTCGACACCCATTGGCAGAGCCGCTGGCTGACGCCCTGAATCGCCCTCGACAAGACCCGCGACCGGTATCAACCGACACGCGGCAGTCACCTTATTCGCGTCTGATTCGGGTCCTTCGGGCAGTCAGCGCATTGCGCGTGCACCCAACCGATCTGGCGATGGCATCGTGGCATTGACCCCGGGCAACATCGCCTTCACCGCGTTCAATGCGGATCGATTCGACAACGCGACCACCCTCTTGGGCGATCTGATCGCGAACCCGGTGGCTGTGCGCCGATTCAAACGCGCGGCCTGAAGCACCGCTCAGAGCATCGCGCAGGTGCTGATAGCATGCACCGCCACCTTGCCATCATTCGCCGCCACGATCTCGATCTCGCCGAAAGTAAGCGTGCGCCCGGGTTTGATCACCATCGCGGTGTCCGCCGCCGACATCAGCGCCTGGCCGCATACCGTGCCGCCCACCCGGCACAAGCCCTCATCGAAGGGCAGACGCAGCACCACCGCATCGGGCCCGACCTTTTCGGGGCTCAGGCGCAGCGCCTGCACCCAGGGCGCAAACAGGTCGGCAAGCCAGGCACGGGCCTGGACAAGCGCTTGGGTCTCATTCATTGTCGTCATCGTCCCGTTGTCGGATCAGCGTAGTCTGCGCGGCCTCGCCATGCGGCCAGCCGAACCGCGGCGCCAGCCAGCGGTACATCGTGCCGCCCAGCAGCACCAGCATGAGCACGCGCGTCAGGTGAAACAGGGTGACCATCGGCACCCCGAGCTCGAGCAGCTTGGCGGTCAGCGACATCTCGGCAATGCCGCCGGGCGAAACTGCCAGCGCCAGCGTCGCCCAGGGCACACCTGACCACCCCGACAAAACGGCCGCGAATCCGGCCGAGGCCAGCATCGCCAGCAGGGTGGACACGGCGACCACCACCAACATGCGCGGCGCCCGCTCGAAGAACCCGGGTGCGAAGCGGGTGCCAAGCCCGATCCCGATGAACACCTGACCCAGGCTCACCACCCAGCCCGGCACGGCGCTCAGGGTGACGCCCCAGGCGCTCAGGCCGACCGCCATCAGCAGCGGACCGATCATCCAGGGGTTGGGCGCATTCAGCCGCCGCAGCACCAGCGCGCCGGCCACGGTGCAAAGCACCAGCAGCGGGAAACCCGGCCACCAGTTCACCGCCATCACTACCCGCTGCGACGGGTCCGAGCCGTGAAGGTTCAGCCACTGGAAGGTGAAGGGCACGATGCTCACGACCATCAGAATGCGCAGGCTGTGGGCGGCGGCAATGATGTCGACCCGCGCGCCATGCCGTTCGCCCTGCAAGGCCATCTCTGACGCGCCACCGATGGCGCCGCCGAAATACGCCGTCGCACCGTCGAGCCCCGCGAAGCGCCGCAACGCCCACGCGAGCGCCAGTCCCATGGCGAGCGCCCAAACCAGACCGGCCAGCACGACCGCGGCGCTTTGCGTCAGGCGCTGCATCACGTCGGCGGTGAAAAAAAGTCCGAGCGCTGTACCGATCACCCATTGGCCCGCATTGCGGGCGGCTGGCAGGCTGGCCACCTGCATGCCACGCGCGGTGGCGAACGCGCAGGTGAACAACGGCCCGATCAGCCAGGGAAGAGGCGTCTTGAGCCAGGCGCAGACCACGCCGGCGGCAAGGCCGAGCCCCAGGCCACGCAAAACAGGGATGCTGGGATTCACAGGCCTGAAGTATAGGCGGATGGCTCTATTCGCCACAGACCACCGTGCTGGACAACGGTGGCTTCGCCGTCAGTTGGGGTGCGTGTAACGAAAAGGTGCGCGCGCGCCGGTATTCTCGACCACCGGGCCGGCAATCGACATGGGCTGGGTGCTTCAGGATCCCAGCCGGCAGCCGGCGGCGCAATTGCGGGAAAAGGGAAGAGACGCAGCGCCCGGCGTGTTGACGCCCACCCCGGGGGGAGCGATGCTGACAGTCTATTCAGACTCGGCATCAGCGCCACCGAACAGGATCCGCCATGACCGTCAGCTTCAAAACCCTGCACCCCAGCTTCGTGGGCGAGGTCAGCCCCATCGATCTGCGCCAGGTGCGCGACCGCGAAACCCTCGAGGCGCTGCGTGGCGGCATGGACCAGTACGGCATCCTGGTCTTTCGCAATCAGCCCTTCACCGATACCGAGCAGCTCGAGTTCGCGCAGCGTTTCGATGGTGTGCTGCATGCGCGCACATCGGCAGCCGTGCTGGCCAAAAACCGCTTCGGCAACGAGGCGCTCACCGACATCTCGAATGTTGGCGCCGACGGTCA
>JAYVOV010000305.1:0-1812 GCA_043757735.1 Burkholderiaceae bacterium | reverse complement strand
CCTAGGATGGTGTCGGAGTTGAATCCTGCCAGCCTCCTGAAAGCCGGCGGACTCCCAGCGCGAATAGACCTTGCGCGAACCGTCCGCTCAAGCCGCAGCGCTCGGCGTCACCCTCGAACATGCGCTGCACGCCGATGAATGCGCCCGCCTTGATCTCGAGTTCGAGCAGCCGGCGCCTGCCATCGCGATCGCAGCGCTGCAACTGGGCCCAGGCGGCCGCATTGACGAAACACAATACGGCCGTGGCCAGCAGTCGGGGCAGACCGATCGCAGCCGTCGGTTGACGCCTGGGTGTTGAAGCTGGCGGCATGACGCACGCTCTGAATGTCGTCGTCGATGCAGGATATCCTGTCGCCCAAGCGGTGCCGGCCGAGCGCCGCCGAGCGCCGCCGAGCGCGTCAGCCGTCACGCGAGCCGGAGTCAACCCTGTCGTCGAATCGAACCCGCCGTCCCCTGCGCTTGCGCCTTTCGATCGCACTCAGCACCGGCGTCGCCGCGTTGCTGCTCTTTGCCGGCTGCGCCAGTTTAGACATTCAAGGCCACCGCGGTGCGTGCGGTCTGGCCCCGGAGAACACCATGGCGGCCTTTCGCGTCGCTCTGGCTGCGGGCGTCGACACCATCGAGTCCGATATGGGCGTCACCCGGGACGGCGTCATCGTCATGGCCCACGATTCCCGGTTGAATCCCAATCTGGTCCGCGATGCGGGTGGCCGCTGGGTCGATGCACCGGGCTCCACCATCCGGTCGCTGAGCTTTGCACAGTTGCGTGCGTTCGACGTCGGCCGACTGCGTCCGGGCAGCGACTACGCGCGGCAGTGGGCGCAGCAGCAGCCTGCGGATGGCGAACGCTTTCCAAGCCTGACCGAACTCTTCGAACTGAAGCGGCTGGCGCCGGAGATCGCCACCGCCTGCCTGACCATCGAGGTGGGTACGGCCGGGACGGCACGGCTCGGTCGTGAGCGCTGCGTGTCGCCTGGCCGCTGCGTCCGTGACCCTGTCTATAAAATCACGACCGGCTCACCGCAGGTATCGCAACAGAGCCGGCACACGCCGGCAATGGGCAGCTGATTCGCCCGCCAATGCCAATCGTTCGCAAAAAGAGATTGAACATGAACGTTCGCCGTACCGGTCGTCGCGTCGCAGTAGCGTTTTCCCTCCTGACGGCATTGCTGGCCCCGCGGGTTCTGGCGCAGGTCGACAAATCGGGTTCGCCCGCGGCGCCTGCTGAGGCGGCATCCGCAGCCGCGCCTGCCCCGTCAAACGAAACGGTCAACGGCATCGCGACCGTGTACAGCAGGCGTTTTGCCGGCCGCAAGACAGCCAGTGGCGAGCGCTACAGCCCGGACGCGCTGACCGCGGCTCACAACACGTTGCCCTTGGGCACCAGGGTCAAGGTCACCGGCGTGCAGAGCAGGCGCAGCGTGGTGGTTGTCATCACCGATCGTGGCCCGAACACCGCTGGCCGCATCATCGATCTGTCGTCAACTGCGGCACGCGAGATCGGGATGGTACGGTCAGGCCTTCGCGAGGTGAGTCTGGAAGTGTTGTCGCCGCCGGCGGCCCAGACCGCCAGGACGAACAAGACTGCCAAGTAGCAGCCGTGCGCATTGCCGCAGCGCACCAATAGAGCGTTTCGTCTAGAACCACCGTGCAATCACGCCCTCTGGTTGACAGGGTCTGGTTGAATCAGAATAGTACGGTCGTGCTAAAACATGACCGAACCATGAAAAAAGGTGAGCTTACCCGAGCGGCGATCGTCGCTTGCGCCCTCGAACTGTCGGCGCGCGGCGGCCTCGAGGGACTAACCATCGG
>JAYVOV010000304.1:0-6594 GCA_043757735.1 Burkholderiaceae bacterium | reverse complement strand
ATGCGTCGGCCCGATTCGACGCGCTGACTGAGCACCTGCAGGAGCTCGGGCAGTTCTGCGCGCTGAGCGGGCTGCGTTCAAGGAGCCAGCGCGCGGTGCAGTCTGGGCTCAACCAGCCGGTGCGCTGAACCGATTGGGACGGCGTGTGGCCCAGACCAGCGGGTTGACGAAGTGGCGCGGTGGTTTGCCCGCCAGCATGGCGAGCGTCTGATCAACCGCCAGCCGGCTCATCCGGCGCATGCTGTCAGCTGTGATGCCGGCCATGTGCGGCGACAGCAGCACGTTCTCGAAACCGAACAAAGGCGAGTCCGCAGGCAGCGGCTGGGTCTGGAAAACATCGAGGGCTGCGCCGGCCAGCCGGCCCTCGCGAAGCGCCTCGATCAGCGCCTGCTGATCGACGACGGCGCCACGCGAGACGTTGATCAGGCGGGCCCCTGGTTTCATCCGCGCCAGTTGTGCGCTACCGATCATGCCCCGGGTCTGATCGGTGAGCGGACAGGTCAGCGCAACGTAGTCGGACGCAGCCAGCAGTTCGTCAAGGCTTGCACGCTGAATAGGGGCGGGCAGCTCTCCCGGACTGCGCCTGACCCCGAGCACGGTCATCGACAGGCCCAGCCCGGCGATATGGGCCAGGGCGCTGCCGATCGCGCCGGTGCCGATGATGCCCAGAGTGCGGCCCGCCAGGTCGCTGCCGGCATCGGAAATCAGGCGTGCCCGAGCCCAGTCCTGTTCGCGCATGCGGCGGTCGATCAGGGCCAGTCGACGCGCCAACTGCAGCATCTGGCTCACCGCGTATTCGGCCACCGTGACCGCATTGACGCCGGGCACGTTGGCAACCATCACGCCGGCGCTGGAGGCTCGTTCGATCGGGATCATGTCGGTGCCGGCGCCGTGGCGGACCGCCGCGATCAGGCAGGGGGATTTGTCGAACAGATCGTCTGGCAGAGGCGCCCTGACGATCACCACCTGCGCCTCGCGCGCGCCGGCCAGCACGCTGGCGGCGTCTGGCGACGCGAGTTCGATCACCTCGCAATGTTCGGCCAGGCGGGCGCATTCGCCCGGTTCGATCGGA
The DNA here is from genome assembly GCA_043757735.1 of Burkholderiaceae bacterium. Classification (GTDB taxonomy): domain Bacteria; phylum Pseudomonadota; class Gammaproteobacteria; order Burkholderiales; family Burkholderiaceae_E; genus Quisquiliibacterium. The sequence goes on along the minus strand of JAYVOV010000304.1, from coordinate 5,522 downwards.
TTGGTCAGCAGGACTCGAGGTCTGGTCATGAAGGGTCCGAAAGTGCTTATTTTTGTTGGCCGAACTTCGCGCGCAGCGTCGGTTTGTGCACCTTGCCTGTCGCGTTGCGCGGCAGCGCATCGATGAATTCGATGACGCGCGGCAGCTTGAAGCGGGCGAGGTTTTCGCGGCAATGGTCGAGGATCTGTTCGGCGCTCAGGGATTGTCCGGGCTTGACCACTACGATGGCCTTGCCGACCTCGCCCCAGCGTTCGTCGGGAATGCCGATGATCGCGGCTTCGGCGAGTTCGGGCAGCTGGTAGAGCACGCTCTCGACCTCGGCCGGATAGACGTTTTCTCCGCCGGAGATGTACATGTCTTTGGTGCGATCGACGATGTAGTAGAAGCCTTCCGCGTCGACCCGCGCCGCGTCGCCGGTATGCAGCCAGCCGTCGGTGAACGACGCGCGGTTGGCGTCCGGGCGCTGCCAGTAGCCGGGCGTTACATTGGGTCCGCGCACCCACAACTCGCCCATTTCGCCGGCCGGCACGTCCTGGCCGGTGTCGTCGACGATCCGAACTTCCGTGTGCAGCAGCGGCAGGCCCGCGGCACCGACTTTGCGCGCCGCATCCCGTCGGCTGAGGGCCAGCACAGCGGGGCTGGTCTCGGTCATGCCGTAGGCCTGGCTCAGGGCCACGCCGCGCGCCAGCCAGGCTTCGAGCAGTGGCACCGGCATCGGCGCGCCACCGACGCCCGCCATCTTGATGCGGGAGAGGTCGGCGGTGGCGAAATCTGGATGCTGGAGTATGAATTGAAAGTGTGCCGGCACCCCGAAGAAGTGCGTGAGCCCGACAGCGGGATCGGCGAACAGGCGCAGCGCTTCGCCGGGTTCGAAGGCACGCGGGACCAGCACCGAGCCCCCCGCATGGAACACCGGATTGGCGTAGCAGTTGAGCCCGCCGGTGTGAAACAGGGGCAGCACGGTGAGCAGGACCGAACTGTGGCTGACCTCTGCCGAGCCGCCGAGGTTGACCACGTTCCAGAAGGTCATGCCGTGCGTGATGATCGCCCCTTTGGGGTGCCCGGTGGTGCCCGATGTGTACATGATGGTGGACACGTCGTCGTGGGTGACCGGCTCGTGTTTAGCGAGGGGCTCGGCGTCTGTCAGTGCCTGTTCGTAGGGGCTGGCCGCGCCGCCTCTGGGCAGCAGGCGCATGCCGGGCACGACTTTGGTCAAAGCCTGCGCGGGCTCGGTGAAATCGTGATCGTGAATCAGAATTTTGGGCGTGGCGTCGCCGAGGATGAAACTGAGCTCGGGCACCGTGAGGCGCCAGTTCAAGGGCACGAAGATGGCGCCGAGGCGCCCGCAGGCGAATTGCAGTTCGAACACATCGGTGCAGTTCTGCGCGAGGATCGCGGCGCGGTCGCCGCGGCCGACACCCGCGGCCCGCAGCCAGCCGGCCAGACGCGAGATGCGCTGGTCGAGTTCGCGATAACTGAGGCGGCGACTCTCGTGCAGATCAGCGCAGGCGAGTTCGTTGCCGCTGTTGCGGGCGTGGTGGGCAATCCAGTCGTAGGCGCGAACACTCATGGAGTCAGCTCCAGCAGGCGTTGAAATAGTGGCATGGGTTGATCCACTCGCCCTTGACGCGCGAGTGGGTCGAAGCAGCTTCGGTCAGACCGACACGGCATCGGTGGCGGGGCTGGCCGAGAGCGTCCACTCATCGTCGCCGCGAATCACGCGGCCGTCCAACTCGAGTTTGAGCAGGTGGGCAGTGAGCGAGCGTCGTGCCATCGCGTGCAGGTTGGCACCGACGTCGTCGTAGACGCGCGCCAGCAGCGCGTCGGTCTTTGCGGGCGCCAGTTCGGCCATCGCGTCCATCACTTTGGCTTCGCGGCGCAGGCGGTGCGCGATGATGCCCTCGAGCGCGCGGTGTGGATTGGCCATCAGAAAGCCGTGTCCCGGCGCCAGCCAGTCGAGGTTCACCTTCAGCAGCGCCCGCAGGGATTCGAGGTAAGCCGACATGTCGCCGTCAGGCGGACCGATGACCACGGTCGAGGTCTGCATCACGTGATCGCCGGTGAACAGCAGGCGTTCCTGCTCGAGCAGATAGCACAGGTGATTGGAGGCGTGCCCCGGCGTGTGAAACACCTGCAGCGTCGTGTCTTCGTCGATCATCAGGCGCTCGCCGTGCTCGAGCAGGCGATCGGGGGCGAAGCTGGGGTCCTGGGTCTGCGGATGGCGGGCGATTTGCCCCAGCACCTGCGCGCCGGTGCGCGCGCGCAGTTCGACCGCGGCCGGCGAGTGATCGGGATGGGTGTGGGTGACGATGATCCAGCGAATCGGACCGGGTGCGGCTTCCAGGATGGCCGCGATGTGGGGCCCGAGGCTCGGACCGGGATCGATCACCGCCCATTCATTGCGTGGACCACCGCCGATCAGATAGGTATTGGTGCCCGGTCCGGTCATCACGCCGCTGTTGTTGGCGGTGACGCGGATGACTCGATCAGACAGACGAACCGGCCGACCCGGGGTGATCGAATACGAAGCGTTGCCAAGGCCCTGGGGATCGAGCTTGCCCACTTCCGCCCAGGCGAATTGATCGGTGGTGACCGGCAGCATGCCCTGCGGGCCGTCGGCCACGCGCGGCACCAGCAGCGCCTGGGTGCGCGGCGTTCGCACGAAGGCCATCATTGCCGTGGTGGTGCCAATACCGGTGAAGCTCTCGAGCGTGATCCGGGTGGGTGGCAGCAGCTTCAGGGTCTCGCTGCGGGCAATGGCATCGGCGGGCTTGAGCCACAGTTGTTCGACCAGTTCGACCTGGTCGTGGGCGGACTCCTGGGTGGCGGGGGCGACCGCAAAGAAAAAGCGCGTGTCCCAGCGCTTGAGGCGGATGGCCGGTGTCACCCAGCGGGTCGAGTAGGCCAGCCGATCGGCGGCCAGCTTCAGGTCGAAGTGGGCGCAGAACTCGGCCATGGTTTTTTCGCCGCGGTGCAGACCGCCACGCCAGCTGCGTATGTCATCGCCGCTCTTGCCCTCCAGCGTCGGCATCAGCCCCTGCGTGTCGTAGGCCAGCAGCAGGCCGGATTCTTCAAAACATTCGCGGATCGCGGCCACGTAGTAGTCGAGCCCGTCTTGGGTCGTGCCCATGGCCGCGCTGGCCTGGGTGTCGTCCAGATTCGCGCAGTGGCCGTGGCAGCCGCGATCCTGGGTGTCCAGCACGCCGCCCGGAAATACCCAGGCGCCGCTGCTGTGATCGCCGCGCTCGGCGCGCCGCAGCAGCAGCACTTCGATGCCCTGGGGCGAGTCGCGCATCACCACCAGGGTGGCGGCGCTTCGCAATGGGCGGGTTTCGGCGGCGGGGGTCGGTGTCGGTGGCGTGGTGTTGGTCATGGCTTCGTCGCTGGTTCGCACCGCGGCCGTACGCCGCGCTGGCCGTTATAGTCTATCGAAGCCGCCGAAGAGTGGCTGGTTCGTGTTTTCCGTAAACCAGGTCAGCGCGGTGGCGCCGATCAGCCAGTTCGCGCCGCTCAGCGCGCTCAGCGCCCGCGGAACACCGGATTGCGTTTCTCGACGAAGGCCCGCACCGCTTCTCGATGGTCTTCGGTCTGCGATGCGTTCACCAGCCGCGCGGCCTCATGCTGCAGAGCGGTGTCGAAGTCGATATGCATCGCTTCGTCGAGGTTGTCCTTCATGTGGCGCAGCGCGACAGCGGGACCTTGTGCCAGCGAACGCGCAAACGCAAAGGCTTCGTCGCGAAAAGTCGCGTCCTCGTAGACGCGGTTGAACAGGCCGATCCGCTCGGCCCTGGTCGAGTCGACGCGTTCGGACGAGAACATCATCTCGCGGGCGATCGGCGAGCCGACCGCCCGGGTGAGGAGCCACGCGAAGCCGTAGTCGCCCGACAGGCCGATCCGCGAATAGCCCGCGCTGACGAAAGCCGAGCGCGCCGCGAGGCGGATGTCGCAGGCCAGCGCGATCGCCAGGCCGGCGCCAGCTGCCGCACCAGGCAATGCGGCGATGGTCGGCTTGCGCACCGCCATCAGCGCACCAGTCAGCAGCCGCTGGCGTTCGATCAGGTCGGCGATCCGCTCGTCGGGGGACATGGTTTTCTTGGCGCTGTGGTCGCCCATGCCTTTGACATCGCCACCTGCGCAAAACGCGGTGCCTGCGCCGGTGATCAGCAGAGCACCCACGTTCGCGTCATTGCCACGCTCGCGGATCATCCGGCGCAGCGCCGGAGTGAGGTGCTCGGACATCGAATTGCGCGCCTGCGGGCGGTTCAGCGTGATGACTGCGACGCCCTCGCGAATCTCGCAAAGCAGTTCATCGGTTCCGGTGTCGATAGAGGTGGATTGGGTGGTCATCCAGCGGGCTCCTGGGCCAAGGTTTATGGGGAACGGCGAACGGCGAACGGCGAACGGCGAACTGCGCAACGGGCACCGGTTGATTCGATCATTGCCGGGCGTTCATGAGGAGGGCAGACGCGCGCCCAGGGTGGCGCGGTCTGCGGCGAACAGCTTGAGACTCTCTGGGGCCTTGCCGCACAGAGCCTGGGCCAGCCAGTCGCCAGTGACAGCCGACATTGTCAGGCCCAGGTGGCCGTGACCGAAAGCGGCCCACAACGCCGGCAGACCGGGCAGGGGCCCCAGCACCGGCAGGGTGTCTGGCAGACAGGGGCGATGGCCCATCCAGGTGGATTCCCCGCCCTGCGGCGGCAACGCCGGGGCATCTGGAAAGATCCGGGCGAAGCTCTCGCGCAGCAGCCCGAAGCGGCGCGGCGCCGGTGCAGCGTTCAGCCCGGCGAACTCGACGGTGCCGCCGACGCGTACGCCTTCGCGCATCGGCACGATGAAGACCTTGCTGTCGGCGGCGACCACCGGACCCCGGAGCCGTTCGCCCGGCGCCACCTCATGGCCCATGCGCTGGACGTGATAGCCGCGCTGGGTTTCCAGGGGGATGCGCACGCCCAGCGGCGCCAGCAGGCGCATCGACCAGGCGCCGGCGGCGAGCACGCAGGCGCGCGCCGGCCAGGTCTGGCCATCGGCCTGAAGGGAACCATCGGGAATCAATGCCTGCACCGGAGCGATCACGAACTGGGCGCCGGCTTTGCGCAAGACTTCGGCCAGGCGCAGGCAAAGCCCGTGGGGGTCGGAGATTGCGGCGGCATCGGGCAGATACACCCCGATGGGGTAAGCGGTGCTGAGTCCGGGCTGACGGGCGAGCAATGCCTCGCGATCGAGACGCTCGCCGCCCACGCCGAACGCGTCGCGCAGGCGCCAGGCGAAGTCGTCGTGCGCCAGCGCGGCGGCCGACGAATACAGGTGCAGTTGCCCGGTGTGGTGCAGCAGGTCTGTGGCGCCGACTTCGTCCAGCACCCGCTGCCAGGTGGGCAGAGCAGGCGCCAGGATCTCGAGCAGGCTGGCGGCGACCCGGCGCACGGTTGCTTCATCCGACACTCGCACGAAGCGCACCAGCCAGGGCAGGGCCCGCAGGGCGTAGCGCTTGCGCAGCACCAGCGGCGCGTCGCTGTCGAGCAGCA